>CBHRAM010000192.1:0-6848 GCA_966076165.1 uncultured Chitinophagaceae bacterium | reverse complement strand
GGTTTACTGGTTTATTTGTTTATTGGTAATGGATCATACAACATCACTCACGACTCACAACTCACTACTCACACTGGTTGAGTGCCCCCGCGATGCCATGCAGGGATGGCCTCATTTTATCCCAACCCAACAAAAGGTCCGATACCTGAATGCTTTATTGAAAGTAGGTTTTGATACATTGGATTTTGGCAGTTTTGTTTCTCCTAAAGCCATTCCGCAGATGGCTGATACAAAGGAAGTGTTATCAGAATTAGATCTGGCAGATAGTGCAACAAAACTACTGGCCATTGTGGCCAATTTACGTGGCGCGGAAGAAGCGGTTGTATTTGATGCGATCAGTTATCTGGGTTTCCCTTTTTCTATCTCGCCAACTTTTCAGATGCGCAATACCAACAGCAGTATGGAAGAAAGTGTGCAAAGGGTAGAAGCGATACAGGAATTATGTATCAAGAATAACAAACAACTGGTGTTATACCTGAGTATGGGTTTTGGTAATCCCTACGGTGATCCGTATAATGCAGAGATCCTGTTGCATTGGGCGGATGAGATGGCGAAGAAAGAAATAAAGATCTTATCGTTGGCAGATACGGTTGGACTGGCCACCACCGAACAGGTAAGCTTTGCCTTAAAAACATTGATCCCTCAATATCCGGATGTAACCATTGGTGTTCACTTGCATTCTACGGCAAGTGCCTGGCAAACCAAACTGGATGCAGCATTGCATGCCGGCTGCACAAGATTTGATGGGGCTCTCAAAGGTATTGGCGGTTGTCCCATGGCACAGGATGAACTGGTGGGGAATATGGATTCAGCCTTAATGATCCCATACTTTCAACAGCAGGGGTTATTAAACGGATTGAATGAAAATGCTTTGCAGGAAAGCCTCCGTATAGCCAACGAAATATTTGTATAAAATGGAGATCCGTTTTACCAAATATGCCGGCAAACAACATGTGATCAAATACATCCGCGATAACGGAACAGAAACATGGATGTACTGCGATGATTTTTTTATCCGCCACGATCTCAGCCATTATGCACTCGAAAAAATATTGGGTTACGCCACTGCATTCAATGGGATGTTGAATGCGGGTATGGATATTCATGATTTTGAAGATAAAGAAAAGCGGGCGAAAATGAATGTGACCGCAGAAGCCTGGTATGCAGAGAATCTCGCGAACCTGTTCCTGATAGAAATTGCACAAGGGAATTTCGATGATTTTAACCAGGTGCAGCAAGCCGCTTTTGTATCTTTTCATCACCAATACCCACCCGTAACGCTGGCGGATGATCAAATAAATGCGGTGCGTGATCATTTAGTGGAGTTACTGGAAAAATGGACAGCCCTTCCTGCCGGTGAAACTTTAGCATTAACTTTCCGATTATGAAATTCCATTACGAATTTGATATCAAACGTGCCCCATCACCCATACAGCATACGCATAAACTGCTGCTGCTGGGGTCTTGTTTTACAGAGAACATAGGGGAGAAGCTGCGTAAACACAAATTCTCCACGCTCGAAAATCCGAATGGCATTTTATTCAATCCCATCAGTGTGGCCGAAGCCATGAATGCCTATATAGAGAACAGTCAGATCCATGCATCCGAGATCTTTCAGCACAATGAAACCTGGCATAGCTGGAAACACCATAGCCGCTATTCGGGAATTACTGCTGAAGATTGTGTGGACAAGATCAATGGCTCTACAACAAAAGCACACCAGTACCTAAAACAGGCCGATCATCTCCTCATCACTTTGGGTTCTGCCTGGGTGTATATGTTAACGGATAAAGCCGCCAACGCAAAACCCGGAGATATTGCCGCCAATAACCACAAAGCCTCCGCCGATTGGTTTGCCAAAAGATTAATGACAGCACAGGAAACCACAGAACTGCTCGATCATATGCTGAGCCGCCTGCTCTTATTCAATTCCGGATTACAGATTATCTTCACGATCAGTCCCGTAAGACATTTACGCGAAGGCGTGATCGAGAATAACCGCAGTAAAGCAGTGCTGATCCAGGCCGTACACCAGCTCGTGGAAAAGTATGAGGCCCTTTACTATTTTCCCGCTTATGAATTAGTGATCGATGATCTCCGCGATTACCGTTTTTACGCTGAGGACCTGGTACACCCCAATTACCAGGCCACACAATATGTTTGGGAGAAATTTACCGATGCCTGTATGAATGATGATACCAGATCATTAATGAAAGAGATCGCCGAAATAAATCTAGCCTACCAGCATAAACCCTTTAACCCCGATACCACGCATCACCAAAAATTTCTGAAGAGTTATTTTGAGAAGACAACCATTCTGAAAGAAAAACATCCGTATCTCGATCTGGAAAAAGAACTGGATTATTTTTCAGAGAATCAGTAAGCGATTATTCCTACTCATGAATTATCCACCAATCAAAACTGCGCCCTTGCGCCTTTGCGAGAAAATTTTCACGCAGAGGCGCAAAGGTGCAGTATGTATTTTTTAATGTATCCTGTCGCCGCGCACTTCCATCTCATCCATCACCCCCTTCTCATACACCAGCCATTCTTTCCATCTCTTTCTCACAACCTTTTTATCCAAATACGTCTCCGCCAACTCAATAAACAAAGTATAATGCCCCGCTTCACTCTCCATAAAGCGACGATAAAAATTACGCAGGTACGTATCATTCAACCCCTCGCTCAATCTTTTGAACCGCTCACAACTCCTGGCTTCGATCAGGGCCATTGTTAGGAGATGGTCTAATAAACGGTCTTCCGGACTGCCCCCTTTTTTCTGAAATTCGATCAATTTATTTACATATTCATCCTTACGCTGCTTGCCCAGTTTCAGTTTTCTTTTTTTTAGTTCATTCAGCACCAGCCTGAAATGCCCCCATTCCTCCGCCACGATCGGTGCCAGTGAATACACCAGTTTCTCTTTATCCGAATACCGCTGTATCAATGTAATACAGGTAGTAGCTGCTTTCTGCTCGCAATAGGCATGGTCGGTCAAAATCGCCTCCAGCGAGATCCCTGCCAGGTCCACCCACCGCGGATCGGTGGGAAGGTGCAGGCCGAGAATGTTCTTTGTGTGTTCGGAGAGTTCCATTAGTAGGTTTGTGGTTTGTAGTCTGAGGTTTGTGGTTGTTAGAAGTTAATGGTTTATGATTGTCAGTAACTTTTACAAATATCTTCCCAATCCTTTAGTTTTGACACATGTACCCGGATGATTTTTTAAATAAAAAACTAGATGAGCGCAAAGTCAACCATTCTTTTCGCCAATTAAGGCTCCCCGATGGAAAGACAGACTTCTGCTCCAACGACTATCTCGGCATCGTAAAAAACCACAAACTACAAACTACAAACCACAAACCGGCTTCCCCTCCCAACCACAAACCACAGACCACAGACCACAAACTGTCCTCCGGTTCCACCGGTTCAAGATTACTCTCCGGCAACTACTCCTTAATAGAAGAAGCAGAAAACCAGATCGCTTCTTTTCATCAATCAGAAGCGGCACTCATCTTTAATTCTGGGTATGATGCCAATATAGGTTTACTCTCTTCTGTGCCGCAGAAAGGAGATACGGTTGTATACGACCATCTCTGCCATGCATCTATCCGTGATGGAATCCGTTTGTCTTTTGCGCAGGCATTTTCTTTTGCGCATAACGACATAGACGACCTGCAGAAAAAACTGGCCCATACCAACGGAACGGTTTTTATTGTTACCGAATCTGTGTTTAGCATGGATGGGGATCTTTGCCCGCTGGAAGAACTGGTAGCCATAGCCGCAAAATACAGTGCCCACCTGATCATTGATGAAGCCCATGCCACGGGTGTGATAGGAGAGAAAGGCGAAGGGCTGGTACAGCATTTACAATTACAGGATAAAGTTTTTGCCCGTGTACACACATTTGGCAAAGCCTGTGGCTGTCATGGTGCGGTGGTATTGGGTTCGCAGGTACTGCGCGAGTACCTGGTTAATTTTGCGCGGAGCCTGGTGTTCTCCACTTCTTTACCGGAACATAGTGTGGCGATGATCAAAGCCAGTTATAAAACTTTTCCCGGAATGAAAGCAGAACGGTTGTACTTGCAGCAACTTATTCAGCAATTTCAATCGGCGCCCATCCGGTTTGAAAAACTGCCTTCCAACACACCCATCCAGATCGTGATCATACCGGGTAATGCGGAAGTGAAAAAAATAGCGGCAGAACTGCAGCAACAGGATTTGGATGTTCGGGCCATTCTCTATCCTACGGTACCCAAAGGGAAGGAGCGGTTACGGATTGTACTGCATGCATTTAATACGGAAGAGGAACTGAATACACTGCTCCATTTACTCCAGTAAATTTCTGCATTTTTTGGGTAGATAGGAACTGGTTTTTTCCGGGTTGCTACTCAAAAAACACAATAAGTTTTGTTGAAAATCAAATGAGTAGAATTTTGTATGCGTTTGAAAGTTGCGTATATTTAAGTGTTAGCGGCTATGACCGACAAACTATTCATCACCAAAACGAAAAAGAATGAAACGTCGCTTGTTTCTTCAATTCCCGCTTGTGGCCTCAGCCCTTGTTTCTGAAGCAAAAGGTCTGTCAAAACACCGGCCCAATAAAGGTTTCAAAGTGGAAGCAAACAAGGATCGTTACCAGGAAGAGCTTCTTATCATGGGCGGGAGCTTCAGTTGCAAAGTTTCCTCGAAGGACACCGACGGCGATTTACTCATTTATGATACCGTCCGACACGAGAAAGGGGGCCCAGCCTTTCACCTCCATCACCACCAGGACGAATGGTTTTATGTCATCAAAGGAGAGTTTCTTGTGAAAGTCGCCGATGAGACCTTCACGTTAAAGCCGGGTGATTCCGCTTTTGCACCCAGAACGGTTCCGCATGCCTTTGCCAAAACCAGCGAGGGCGAAGGGCAAATGCTCGTGCTCTTTCAACCTGCTGGCCTGATGGAGGATTTCTTTAAAGAGATGAGCAAACTGGGATCCTCTGTTCCAAAAAACCAGGAACAAACCTTAAAAGAACTTTGGAGAAAACACGGCATGGAGATCGTCGGCCCTCCACTTAAATTTTAAATGACCAAGCGTTAACCCACAGCCGCTAATATTAGCTTTGCAAAAGTTGGGCGGACGAATACCGCCAATCAACTATTGTAATTCTGACCGAGCTTCAGTAATTTGGCTTTAGCTAATCGAGTCTTTAGTGACCAGGCAAGCGACAGAATATATTTCCCAACCTTCGCAAAGTCCTCAACGTTGTGTGTCATGCAATCGAACACTCTAATAATTTAAACAACTATCAATAAAATATGGCTGATAATATTGATGAAGCAGATCCTGACAATGCGCCAAATACCCAGTCGGAAATTCTTACTGACAAAATCACCCTTGCTGCTAACACTGAGACTAATAACCCAATTCAAAATTCAAACAATATGGAAGTTCATCATCATCCTGATATACATCATAAAACTAAAAAGTGGAAAGAGTATTTACTTGAAGGATTTATGATTTTTATTGCTGTAACAATGGGATTTTTTGCCGAGAGCTATCACATTCATTTAGTAAATAAAGAAATCGAAAAACGAAACATTGAAAGTTTTATAAGCAATATTCAAAAAGATAGTGCTTATATTACTAGCACAATTAATTTTTGTCAAGATAAAATTAAAGTAATAGAGTCCCTATGTAAGATACCAGGAGAGTTTACTGATAGTTCATTTCAAAAAGAATTTATTCATTATGCGGTAACGTTGGGTACATATACGCTTTATCAACCAGACGAATCTGCATTTCTACAAATGCAATCATCAGGAACTTTAAGATTGATTAAGCACCAAAATATAGCAGATAGCATATTAAAATATCATGCATTTAATGAAAAACTTAAAATGCAGCAAGGAATCATAAATAATTATTTTCAATCTGCTTTAGATAATTTAATACAAGTTCTTGATGCAAGAGCTTTGGTTAATCAGAATATTCCTTTAAAGCTTAATCGGAATAATCAACAAATACACAACTATCTCAACTATAAGTTTACAGAAAGTTTGGCAACGGATAACTACATAGGTTTTTTAAAACAACAACTTCTAACCATAAATAATCTGACATCTTTTCTTAAAAAAGAATATGACATAGAATAAGTAGCACGAACGTACAACATGGGGCCTGGCAATATTGGGGCTGGACGTTGTTAGCTTCAACATTTTATCGCTATTGGCTTTTGTACCGGCTAGACCTTCTTTGTTGAACTTTGTCTCTTAACATCAACTTTAAATTATAAATTTAACTACAGTTGCGGGCGGACGGAAGCAAATATTCCAACAGCATAAAGCTCAGAACGTTAGCTGCAATTTGATATCCCTTCGAAACATCCAATTCTAAAGTTTTATGAAAAAAATTATAGCTATTGTTTATTGTTTTGTTGTAATGCAATGGTCATTTGCACAGACATCGAATAAAAATGTAGAACTGATAAAATCATTAAGAGTGGCTTCGAATGAAGCGATTGCCAATCATGACATAAACAAAATGTCCGGTTTCTGGCTCGAAGACCTGGTATTGGTAAGAGGCAATTCAACGCATCTTACCGGTAAAGACACGATCGTAGCTGCCTGGGAAAAGCTGTTTGCTGAAAACCCGAAAGTGCTTTATATACGAACACCTTCACAAATAGTGATCAGCAGTAACGATACGCTTGCCTGGGAAACCGGTACATGGAAAGCATTGAATTCATATAGCAAGGGCGGTAATTATAGTGCGATGTGGAAAAAATCGCATGATACCTGGAAAATCATGGCTGAATTATTTGTGTCATTATTCTGAAAGAGAAAACTGAGCTGACAAAAGCATTGGC
>CBHRAM010000191.1:0-6891 GCA_966076165.1 uncultured Chitinophagaceae bacterium | reverse complement strand
GGATTTACCAAATAGCTGTTCACCGACACAAAGCCCGCTTTACCGAAAATATGATGAATGGTTTTTTGTATAGAATCCTTTCAGTAGTTTTAAAGTCTTCCAAAACCAACTAATGTTTATGAGAAAAATCAAGCTCCTGCTTTCCGGGCTTCTGTTTGCATTATTGCTACAGGCCCAGGAAACATTCCCCGTTAATGGTGTAGCTGATAAACGCGAAGGATGCTATGCCTTCACGAATGCCACCATCGTAAAAGATGCACAAACCACCATCAAAAACGCAACCATGGTTATCCGCGACGGAAAGATCATTGGTCTGGGCGAAAGCGGCGTTGCAATACCAAAAGATGCGGTGGTGATAGACTGTAAAGACAAATTCATCTATCCATCCTTTGTAGACATCTATTCCGACTATGGTGTTGCCGCGCCGGCACGTGATGCAGCAGGCGGAAGAGGTGCAGGTGGTTTTAATTTTAACGCCCCCTCACAGATCACATCCAACACAAAAGGTGCTTTTGGCTGGAACCAGGCAATTAAACCGGAAGTAGATGCTTCTAAAATATTTGCCGTGGACGATGCCAAAGCAAAAACTTTACGTGAAGCAGGATTCGGAACCGTTCTTTCACACGTGAAAGATGGTATTGCCCGAGGAACCGGAACCGTAGTTACCCTTGCAAACGAAAACGAGAACCTGGTTTTTGTTAAAGAAAAAGCTTCTGCGCATTATTCCTTCAGCCGCGGAACTTCTACACAGAGTTATCCAAGCAGTATGATGGGAACCATCGCACTGCTTCGTCAGACCTACTTAGATGCACAATGGTATAAAAACAAACCCGCCAAAGAAGGAACCAATCTTTCTTTACAGGCGTGGAACGAGAACCAGGGTTTACCACAGATCTTTGAAGCAGACGATAAGTGGAATGACCTGCGCGCTTTCCGGATCGGAAAAGAATTTGGCGTACAATATATTATTAAGGGCGGTGGTAATGAGTACCAGCGTATCAAAGAGATCGCAGATACAAAAGCGACCTATATCCTTTCTCTGAATTTCCCGCAGGCCCAGGATGTAGAAGATCCCAATGATGCAAGAGGGGTTTCTTTGGCCGATATGAAACATTGGGAACTGGCTCCAACCAACCCGGCTGCTTTTGAAAAAGCAAATATTCCTTTCTGCTTAACCTCTGCAGATCTCAGGGATCCTAAACAATTCATGACCAATCTGCGTAAGGCAATCGATATGGGTCTGTCTGAAACCAAGGCCATGGAAGCTTTAACGAAAGTTCCTGCTACCCTATTAGGTGTGTATGATAAAGTGGGCAGCCTGGAAACAGGAAAGCTCGCCAACTTCCTCATCACATCCGGTCCGGTTTTCGCAGCCAACACAACCATTCTGCACAACTGGGTACAGGGTGATAAATATGGTGTGAAAGAAGATGCCTGGTATGATATCAAAGGAACTTACACTTTAGCGATCAGCACACCGGGTGGTGTGGTAAATTATACACTTGATGTAAAAAGTGCCGCCGCTGCCAATGTGATCGGAAAAGATACATTGACAGGACGTTTCACTTTTGACGGCAAGATGGTTAAACTGAACTTCTCTCCAATTCCTGCAAGAAGGCCACAAGCGGGTGGTGCTCCAGCAGGCGGCGGATTTGGTGGTGGTGGATTTGGCGGAGGCCGCGGAGCGGGTGGTGCAGCCGGTGGCGCACAATATCGCTTAAGCGGTGTTGCCAACGGTATGGCCTGGAATGGTAACGGAGAAGACACGGCCGGTAATAAAGTTACCTGGTCTGCTTCCTTTGTTTCAACAGCAGTAGCTGCTGCAGACACGGCCAGAAGGCGCCCTGCCTTCCAGCAGCGTTTGGCAAAAGTGAGCTTTCCGTTTGATGGCTATGGCTGGGAAGAAGCGCCAAAACAGGAAGACCTGTTAATTAAAAATGCAACGGTTTGGACCAATGAGAAAGATGGCAAACTGGAAAACACTGACGTATTACTGAAGGGCGGAAAAATTGCCAAAGTGGGTAAGAACCTGAGTGATGCCTCGGCAAAAGTAATTGACGGAACCGGCAAACACGTAACCGCCGGTATCATTGATGAGCACTCGCATATTGCAGCATCTTCCATTAATGAGGGCGGACAGTCCGTTACTTCTGAAGTAAGAATTGCTGATAACTTAAATCCCGAAGACGTTAATATCTATCGCCAGTTAAGCGGCGGAGTTACTTCTTCTCATATCCTGCACGGTTCGGCCAATACCATTGGCGGACAAACGCAATTGATCAAGCTGCGTTGGGGTGCTAATGATGAGGACCTGAAATTCAAAGGCTGGGATCCATTCATCAAATTCGCATTGGGTGAAAACGTAAAACGTACCACTTCACAGAACAATAACCGTTTCCCCGATACACGTATGGGTGTGGAAGAAGTTTTGAATGATGCGTTTGCAAGAGCGAAAGACTATGAGGCAGAGATGAAGAAAGATCCGAAAACAAGAAGGGACCTGGAACTGGATGCGTTGGTTGAGATTCTGAATAAAAAACGTTTCATTACCTGTCACTCTTATGTACAAAGCGAGATCACTGCCGCTATGCGTGTAGGTGATAAATATGGTTTCAAATTCAACACTTTCACACACATCCTCGAAGGCTATAAAGTTGCCGACAAGATGAAAGTACACGGATCAAGTGCTTCTACCTTCTCAGACTGGTACTATTATAAAGTAGAAGTTACCGATGCCATCGCATACAATGCTGCGATCATGCAGAAAGTAGGACTCAATGTTTGTATCAATTCAGACGATGCAGAAATGGCGCGCCGCCTGAACCAGGAAGCCGGTAAGGTAGTTCGCTATGGTGGTGTATCTGAAGAAGAGGCGCTTAAGATGGTAACACTCAATCCTGCGAAAGCCTTACACATTGAAGACAAAGTGGGAAGCATTAAAGCAGGTAAAGACGCAGACATTGTTATCTGGAGCGACAATCCTTTAAGCATCTATGCAAAATCAGAAAAAACAATTGTTGATGGTATTGTTTATTGGGACAGAGAAAAAGATGCTGAACAGCGCAAGAGAATTGCTGCTGAAAGATTCCGTCTGGTACAAAAGATGATCGGTGAAAAAAGAACCGGTGGTGCGGGCGCTGTTCGTCCGGCAGAACCCAGCATACAGATCCTGTTAAGCTGTGGCGACCACGAACACAAAGATGGTTTATACACCGTTGATTTACAGGAAGGCGAATTGTTAAATAAATAAACTGACCGATTATGAAAAAAATATTCAGCACATTAAGCGCAATACTTCTGATCGCCGGTTTTAGCAAGGCGCAGGAAGTTGTTTACCCGGCAAAGGAATTCAAGGGCAAGACATATATAACCAATGGTACCGTACACGTGGGCAATGGTTCCGTTCTGGAAAACGCAACGATTGAAGTGAGCAATGGAAAGATCACCAATATTGGTACCGGCATTTCTGTTTCTGGAAGCGATTCCAAAGTGATCGATGCAAAAGGAAAACACGTTTATCCCGGATTGATTCTTCCTTCAACAGATCTCGGCCTGAAAGAAATTGGCGCTGGCGTAAGAGCCAGTAACGATGTTTCTGAACTGGGAGACTATAATACCAATATCCGTTCTATCACAGCCTACAATACTGATTCGAGAGTAATTGGTGTTTTGCGCTCTAACGGAATCCTTTTGGCAAGCGTTACACCAGAGGGCGGTGTTGTCAGCGGTTCATCCAGTGTGGTACAATTAGACGCCTGGAACTGGGAAGATGCCGCGTATAAAATGGATGCCGGCATGCACCTGAACATGCCAAGCTTTATCAACCGCTTTGGAAGAAGAGGCGGCGGCGGTATTCCTCCGGCATTGTTGGCTCAGTTAGGATTAGGTGGTGGTGCCGGTGGTGCCGATCCTGCAAAAGCAGCATTAGACAAAGTAGAAGAGATCAAATCTTTCTTCCGTCAGGCAAAAGCGTATCTGGCAGAACCCACACACGCAAATACCAATCTTAAACTGGAAGCAACAAAAGGGCTGTTTGATAAAAAGCAAAAACTCTTTATTCATGGCGACCAGGTAAAACAAATGCTGATCGCAATTGACTTTGTAAAAGAGTTTGGTTTTGATGTAGTAATTGTAGGAGGCAGCGAAAGCTTCCAGATCGCTGATCTTTTAAAGGCCAACAATATTTCTGTCATCCTTAATGAGCAACACGCCCTACCGGCCACAGAAGACGATGATATTGACCAGCCTTATAAAACACCGGGTGTTTTACAAAAAGCCGGGGTCCTGTTTGCTTTGAACGACGCAAGCGACAATGCGCGTTACCGCAACCTGTCTTACAATGCAGGCACTGCAGCAACCTATGGCCTTACCAAAGAACAGGCTTTACAATCTATCACCCTGAATGCAGCAAAAATTTTAGGGATCGATGATAAGACCGGCTCTTTAGAAAAAGGTAAGGATGCCAATATTGTTGTATCAGACGGAGACCTGCTGGATATGAAAAGCAGCACGGTAACCAACGCCCTGATCCAGGGCCGCGAAGTGAGTCTCGATAACAAACAGAAGCAATTGTATGAGCGTTATAAATACAAGTACGGGATCAAATAATTGATCTCAGATTACGCGGATTTGTATATGATTCCGAAGCCCTCACATTTTGTGGGGGCTTTTTGTTTTTGGCAAATCTGCTTTTGTCATACACATTTGATTGTAACCGCCCATCGTACAAACTTTCCGTCTATCGTTGTTGGGGAGGCTTTAACAGTATCGGGACTGTAACCTTTTTAGATTTATCACGTTTCCATCCGTACATGGCAACCCTTTCGTCCGCCCAAAACCTGTATATGAAATCATTCCTGCTTGCATTGTCTTCTGTTTTGTTCGTGCTCACACTGTCTGCACAGCAGGAGAAGGTAGTGAGAAGACTGCCGGCCGTTCGTACAACACAAAAAATCACAATCGACGGTGACCTGAAGGATGAAGCCTGGAAATCGGCCCCCTTGGCCACCGACATGGTGGAATGGCGCCCAACATTTGGTAAGGTAGAGAATGAAAGAAACAAAACAGAGATCCGCATACTGTATGATAATGCAGCGATCTATATTGCAGGGTTTTGTCACGAAGCCAGCAGGGACAGTATTTCCACAGAACTGGTTGGAAGGGATGTTGTGGGTGTGAATGATTTTGTAGGCGTTTTGTTTGATACCTATAATGACAAGATCAATGGCTTTGGCTATTATGTAACCCCTTTGGGTGAGCAGTTTGATGCAAAATATTCATCTAACGGCGAAGACCCAAGCTGGAGCAGCGTCTACGAAACGCAGGCAAAGATTGTTGAAGGTGGCTGGGTCTTTGAAATGCGGATTCCTTATTCCGCCATTCGATTCAGCAGCGTTAAGAAACAGGATTGGGGTATTAATATAACAAGAAGAAGAAGAAAAAGCGATCAGCAGTATATGTGGAACCCGACCAACCCAACCGTGGGCGGAAACTTCTTTGCACAGTTTGGTTTATGGGCAGGGGTTGAAGATATTAAGCCCCCGGTGAGATTATCGCTATCTCCCTATTTATCTACCTATGTGAACCACTATCCTTATAATGATCCGGCCATCAAAAACACGGCTACTTCTATTAATGGGGGAATGGATGTGAAATACGGGATCAATCAATCCTTTACGCTGGACATGACACTGATCCCTGATTTTGGCCAGGTACAAAGCGATAACCAGGTTTTGAACCTGACGCCATTCGAAGTAAAATATAATGAGAACCGCAGTTTCTTTACCGAGGGGACCGAATTGTTTGGCAAAGGAAATCTGTTTTATAGTCGCCGCATTGGGGGACAACCCTTGCACTATTATGATGTGTCCTCACAGCTGAAGACGGGCGAGTCGATAGACAAGAACCCCGGAGAATCGCGCCTGATCAATGCCACCAAAGTGAGTGGCAGAACTTCATCTGGCCTGGGGATTGGTTTTTTTAATGCCATCACAGCGCCGCAGTATGCAACCGTTAGTGCCGACGGAAAGGACCCCAGGAAAATACAGACCGATCCGCTGACAAATTATAATATCATCGTTTTTGACCAGTCTTTAAAAAGAAATTCAAGTGTTTCGTTTATCAATACCAACGTAACAAGGGCGGGAACCGATTACGATGCCAATGTTTCTGCGGTTCTCTGGGATCTGTATGATAAGAAGAACAACTGGAACCTCTTTGGCAAGCTGGGCGCAAGCGAACAGATCGGCTACCTGGCGGGTGGTAAAACACAAAACGGCTATACCCATAAACTGGGTTTTGGTAAAACCGGTGGCCGTTTTAATATGAGCTTTTCACAAGAGCTGGCGGATAATAAATACACCAGCAACGACATGGGCTATTTTACCAACAATAATTTTGTTGACCATAATTTATGGATGGGTTATAAATGGGTGAAGCCAAAGGGTTGGTTTAACCGTCTCTATTCGAACTTCAACGGGTATTATTCGGTTAGGTTTAAACCCTGGGACTACCAATCAGCAAGGGTGAATGTGAACGTGAATGGACAGTTGAAAAGCCTTTGGTACGTGGGTACGTTTGTTACGGCATTTCAGCAGCAGAATGATTTTTACGAACCACGAGTAGCGGGCCGAGTGTTCAAACGTCCGGGCAGGTACACCTATGGCGCCTGGTTCGAATCTAACTATGCAAAAAAATACTCTGTATCCTTTGAAGCGGACATTTCGGGCTCTGCAAAATATAAGTCCACCGGTTTAGACCTCTTTATCCAAAACCGTTACCGCTTCAATAAAAAACTCACGATCAGCGCCAATACCAATCTCTCTTTCTATAATAACAATCTCGGCTATGCGGCCGTAGTGGCTGACAGTGTGTTCTTTGGTTTGCGCAAGC
>CBHRAM010000190.1:0-6917 GCA_966076165.1 uncultured Chitinophagaceae bacterium | reverse complement strand
CGATAATGGTTACGGTACTCATGGGCAGGTTAAATACTGAACCCAGGCAGGCACACTTGATCTTCCTTTTATTGAAAACACTTTGCAACACACCGATAATGCTGACCACCATCACTACCAGGGTAACCACATTCATGATAAGTGGCTGAAAATTGATCACGAAGGAAAGTCCCAGTGCCAATTCAACAAAGGGATATAGATAACCCCATGTTCTCGTTTTCTTTGCCACAATATCATACATGGAATAACTATCGGCAAACCCGTTCAGATCAAGCAGTTTGAAAAAGGAAAAAGCAATAAAAAAGCCTGCCATAAACACCCGCATAAATTCCCATAAATTAAATACTGTAGTTATCCCTGATCCGATAAGAGAAATGATGAGAATATAACCAAACAGCAACAAAAGCGGCTTGTAAGTGGCCAGCCAGGATTTTGCCGGTTCTTCCGAGTAAGCAGTAACAGCAGGTTTTTCTATTGCTTCTGATAATTGGTATTTGGGATACGCCTGTAAAGCTGTCTGTAAAGCCTCTGTAGATACATGTTTATCCATTTCTATACTTGCCTTTCCTTGAGAAAGATCTATAGAAACATTTTTGATCCCTGGTACGCCTGATAAAAGGCCCTGCACTTTTTGCTGACAGCTGCTGCAGGTCATTCCGGCAATTTTGTATGTATGTGTCATAGTTATTTATTTTATAGCAAAGCTATGGCCCTGCCATACCGTTGCTGTTATACAATGATGGGTAAGATTTATATTCTATTGATCGGTGAAACGGAAGCCCTAAATCTTATCGATAGGTTTCCGCAAGTGGGCGCCTTGCGCTTTGAACTGCGAAGGGGTTAATCCGGTTACTTTCTTAAATTGTGCCGACAGATGCGCAGTGCTGCTATATCCGAGTTTGAATGAGATCTCATTCAGGTTCATTTCTCGGTATGCGATCAGTTCCTTGACCTTCTCGATCTTCTGCAGGATCACATATTGTTCAATGGTAATTCCTTCAGTCTGGGAAAAGAGTTTGCTGATCATCGAATACTCCCTTTTCAGTTCAGTGGAAAGTATCTCAGCAAAAGGAAATTTTTCATCCTCTTTATAATGGATATGATCGATGATGATCGTTTTGATCTTATCGATCTGCTGCTTCAGGTTATTATCCAGCAACTCAAATCCCAACTGCTGCAGTTGCTCTGCTAAAACGGAACGTTGTGCTTCGCTGATGGGTTCTTTCAGGAGCACATGACCTAAATAGATATCTATGATTTCAGCCGGCAGATCATTGATCAGCTGTTCAACTGCCTTGATACAACGAAGGCAAACCATATTTTTGATATACAGGTTCATAACATGGCAAATTTAGAATAATTCAATATTGAATGTTACCCTCCAACATTTCCTTCAGGTCCCTGGGAATTTCCATACGAAGCAAGGGTGGTACATCAGATCCGCCGGTATTCCCAACCGGAACTTTCCCAATATATGATTTAACGCCCCCCAAAAGCAGCCTTGGCAGCTGTCCAAACACTTCTTTCAGGCTTTTTATCCGGATTCCATAACATAACATCTTCCAATGAACAAAGCTGTGTTGCACAAACCATAACTGACCCAGAATATGTGCCCTTTCCAAATGCCACCAGGCTTTTTGCAGATCGTTCTTTCCCATGGCTTCCCGGTATTTATCCAGTTCTGTGTTGTAAAACTTCTTTAGATTTTTCGGCATATCCCAGTTTGCTTTCATAGAACACATGTTAAGTTGGTTGCTTTATATTGTTTGTTATAATTGACCCAAACAAGATAAATACCCATCGTAAAATCAATGGACAAACAAAAAAGATCGTAATGTGGCGGGATCAGTTTTGCAAGCGGGAATACCCCATATACCAGATCGAAAAGCCCATGCAGGAAATAGCCCAGTGCTAACAATGCCCCGTTCTTTACCCCGAAATACGCGATAAACATAAACCCTAATGCCTGGATAATGGTAATGATCAACGAAGTAAGATCAGTCCATGTGAACCCCACATACAGATATCCGATACCTGTGAGTATTAACGCGTACATAATGGATTTATCAAGTTTTTTAAGAAGGGCTATGATCAGAATGGTGAGCAGGCCGGAAGAAATACCAATAATAATTGATTGCATGATTTTATATTTAGTTTTGACTCAGTAGTTTTTTCTTTTGGGTAACAAATTCGTCGTTGTTTAAAACACCATCATCCCGCAGTTTTTTTTAATTTTAACAGCTCCTCTGCAACACTATACTGCAGCGATCCGGCAGTTTTGAATCTGCCAGGAGCCACCAGTTCTCCGGAAGCAATGGCATTTTCAACATCAACTTCATGCCGGGGTGTGCCTGCAACGACAACATAATAAGTATAACCATGTTCATCATCACCTCTTTTCTCAATCTTCACTACCGTAAACATTTTACCGGATTCCCGCCTGTTCATAGAATTGGCATTATTGGCGTTAAAGCCGCTGTTATAATTACTCACTTCACTGTTGTGAAAGAGAGATACAGAATTGATACGGACAAATTTGAAATTCCCATCAGGCATTGTCCCAAGTCCCAATTTGATCTTCTGCCCTTTCCCCAGCACCATTCCGCTACTGGTATACAGTGAATCATTTTCAATTCTGGGTACCGATTTTTCCTGTGCCCGGGTAGCAAAGGAGCATGCAAACAAGATGCATAGTAAAATGATTTTCATAATTGATAGTTGTTTAGATTATTGAATACGTTCAAAGGTTTCTGTTCTTCCAAAAAGGGAAATTCCGATATAGCCCCTTACTTTGAGATTATCCCCTACCAGATTCATTTTGCAATCGTAGGTTTTACCACTTTCAGGATCATAGATCTTTCCCCCTTTATAATTACCATTTTCATAGGTAAAGTCGGTAAGCAATTCGATCCCCAACACATCCCTTGATTGTAAAGCAGGATCAGGATTTTTGGTATCTTTTCTCGGGCTAGCCACCCAGACAGATCTTCCGAAATATTTATCCGCTTTCTTATAAATTTCAATTTTCGCATCTTTCTTAGGCGACCAGTAGAGGCCGGTAACCTGGTAAGCAGTTGTGACACGGGTTTGAGAAAAGCTTACAGAAAAAGAGAGTAAAATTGCCCCCAGGGCGATGATTGTTTTCATTGTTTAGGTTTATAGAGTGATTTAATGATAGTCGAGCATGAGCTTTACCGTGTTGGCAAAATCATGTCCATACAGATTTTCAATTCTTTGCAGGCAGATATCAATAATATATGGGCCTGTATTGGCATCGTATCTGACCAGCTTCGCACCGGGAAACATTGCCGCCTCTTGCTTGGTTATGTTTGCGGGTCCTGCTATATGGAGTTCTGTGCAGGTATTAGTGGATAGGTTGCCGGTTGGTAAAAAGGTTAACCCATATTTGGACACTATTGACTTACCCTCCATACTGAAAGTTTCGATAGATGCCGGGAAACTGCGATAATAGGAATCCAATATGCCTGCCAGGTACAATTCATTGATACCGTCACTGAGCAATACGCCTACTTTTTCATTACTTTTAAATGCCCCTTTTTTAACGGCAATAAAAATGGCGTCTTTGGTTACTACAAGATTTTTATGTTCCCTTTTGATTTCGGCAGCCGGATAATGAATATCATTCATCACTTTCCGCATCGTTTCTTCTCCGAATAATTCTTTAATCACCGTCAGACTTCCTTCTGTAGCGTTAGAAACGCCTGCTGTACTGAACAGGTTTCCACTTTGTGTTACACTTACCCCCTGAACCCAGGCCGGCTTACCGTACATTTTTTTCACCATTTCATAATCAGAAGAATGGGTTGTCAATGGCCTGCCATCATAGAGGCCGGTAGCTGCAGCAGTTGCAGAGCCGTCGCATACAGACAGAATGATATTGTTGCCTGAGTAATGATTTTTGATAAAATTTACCGTTGGCTTTTTTTGTGTCATCCCATTTAAATTAGACTGGTTAGGGATCACCATTACATCGATCGGGATACCTAATGAATCTATCTGATGGAATGAATATTGCGGCAATACAAATAATCCTTTTTTTACCACAACCGGTTCAAGGTTCTCCGCAATAATAAAAACATTGGCTTTACCTGTTGTATTGAACAGGTAAAAAGGAGCCAGCATATCGAACATTTCTGTTCCGTCTTTGTCAGCAATAATGACAACCGTTTTTTTGGATGCGTCAAATACGGGCATGGGATAGTTGAGTATGCCCTGTCCCCGATAAACCGGCCATTTTGTAAATTCTATCGCCGGCTGAATTGCACGGGAAAATACGGCTATACAAAGCAGAACCATTGACACCACTGTAATCAGTGAGCGTTTTAAAATCCTGGTGTACTTGTTTTTCATTTTCATTTTTTATTTGAGAATGTAAAGCTATACCCAGAGAATTTCGCAAAGTGGACAGTGCGCTGTCAAAAACGGACAACTTTACAAATCAATATTCAACAACAATCCTCCTGTCTATTTCTGACAGTTTCCTGTCCCTTTCGGTGTCACCACCACTGTTAGTTTTGTTTTATGAATCATCGATAATTCGATAAAAGCATTCCGGAATGCTATCTATTTAAACCTAAAAACCAAACACGATCATGAAAAAAAATCATCTGCTCTTTAAGAGAAGAGCCCGGCTAATAAGTATGTTCATCATGCTTATTTTATTAAACTCCTGCATTAAAGAAGTTTACAACAGCACATTGACCAAAGAATTTTCTCTGCAGTCTGCCAACAATGGCGCAACATATCATATCAAAGTAGGCATACCTGCGAACTATGCAACATCAACTGAAAAATTTGCAACGCTCTATGTTTTAGACGGCGAGGAGAACTTTGATTTTGTTGCCAATGAATGTAATAGAATATCACATAAATATGCTGTCAGCAATATCATTGTGGTAAGTATTGGTTATGGTAATGACCGGAGTATAGATTACACGCCAACAAAAACGAGCTCGATGACAGGAGGTGGTGCAGCTTTTCTGCATTTCATCGAAACGCAATTGATCCCCGAAATCGAGAAAAATTTCAAGGCTATCCCAACCCGTGATGGCAGGATTATACTTGGGCATTCTTATGGCGGATTATTCGGTGCATACGCCTATTGCGTGAATAATGCCTTGTTTGGCAATTATATTTTACTGAGTCCTTCGCTTTGGTTCGACAACCTTGTTGCCCTACAACTGGAAAAAGATAACCGTGTGAAGAACCGGGATCAAAGGCAACTGGTATTTATGGGTATAGGAGAAGCAGAAAACAGTGGCAGAATGCAGGCTCCGTTTGAGGCATTCTATCAAACACTGAGTACCTTTTATTCCAATTGTAAACTGTCGAGAAATATCGAACCGGATCTGGATCATGTAGGGTCCAAAAATCCAAATATTGAACTTGGGTTGAAATATTATTTTCAAAACAGGTAATAGCCAGACATCATCTTTTAAAATCTAAAATCAATTAACATGAAATCGCTCAAATACATATTGCTTATTCTTTTTGTAATGGCTTATACTTTTGGTATTTCTCAAAAAGACAGTTCTTCTGTCGGGAAACAAAGCTATCCGGTGCGTAAATTAACAACTGAACCCGGGCTCGGGTTTCATACAAACTTTGGGACCGACCTGCTTATCTCGAATCTGATGCAATGGACACCATCCCGGCGTTTGACGTTTGCCTCTCACACATCCTGGAATCTGAATAATCTGTTCCAGCGTAATTTCAATACGATACAAACAGATTATAATTATTCCATTAACCAGAAATTCGGTATCGGCACAACTTTTTATACCAGGCGAAGTGCCAATACTTTTTTATTAATGATCGGTGCGAAATACACGAGTTTTAAGGAAACCCTGAATAATCCTCAGTTTGACAAATTCAGCAGCACCATTAACACGGTCAGTCCGGATTATGGATTCATGTATAGTTTTAAAAAAGGGGTAAAAAAATATTTTTTCAGTTTCCGGATGTACCTGCCATTTTATCCCTGGCCCATAAAAAACAGTAATATTCTGACCGTAGATGGCAACCTGAACAATATTTCTTTAGAGTGTGGACTGGGTATACAGATCAGGTAGTTTACCGGATGGGTTCAGAATAGATACTCAATCATAGAGCCGGTCCGGATTGAATCCGGACCGGCTGACATAACCCAAAAATCAGAAATAAAATAAAATTATACCAATCGGTATTATTTTACTTATCTTTGAACTACCGTATGAAAGAGATACAGTCAAAAGCAGAACGTACCCGGCAGTTTATTATTGAAAAGACCGCACCTGTTTTCAATACGAAAGGTTATGCGGGCACATCTATGGGTGATCTTACACAGGCTACCGGGTTAACAAAAGGGAGCATCTACGGCAATTTTGAAAATAAAGACGAAGTGGCACTGGCCGCTTTTGATCATAATTTTGCCAAGGTTACTTCTTATATGAAAAGCAAGATCCTTGCTAAAGAAAATGCGATTGAAAGGCTTCTCGCCTATCCGGATGTTTACCGCGATTTTTTAAAGATCCCGTTTCTGAAACCGGGTTGTCCGATCCTGAATACATCTACGGAAGCAGATGATACGCATCCGCAACTGAGAGAGAAAGCCGCTGAAGCATTGGCATTCTGGAAAAGATCTGTTGAGAACCAGGTCAGGAGGGGCATTGAAAGAAATGAGATCAAAGTACAGGTGAATCCCGCCGCTTTTGCCGTGATCCTTTGTTCACTCATCGAAGGTGCTGTGATGCAGGCAAAAGTTACAGGAAAATCTGGCGATCTGCGAATAGCGATGAACTTTCTGGAAAACATGATCAGGGATATGGCGCCATGAATTTTTTTATTCAAAAATATACCAATCGGTATATTTTAAATCCGATCAACTAATCAAATCTATCTATATGAAAGAATGGGAA
>CBHRAM010000189.1:0-6919 GCA_966076165.1 uncultured Chitinophagaceae bacterium | reverse complement strand
TGTAAAACGCTGTAAGAATCAAAAATACCGCCGCTGGAGGCACAGGCACCTACTGCCAGCACCCAACGGGGTTCGGCCATTTGCAGGTATACCTGACGCAATACAGGACCCATCTTTTTAGCGATCGTTCCCATCACCATTAACAGATCACACTGGCGGGGAGAAAAACCTACTCTTTCCGCACCAAAACGGGCAATATCATAATGCGGGGCCATAGAAGCCATGAATTCAATACCGCAGCAGGAAGTGGCAAAAGGCAGGGGCCACATCGAGTTCTTGCGGGCCAGGCCCACTACATCGCTCAATCTTGCCGTAAAAAAACCCTCACCGGCATAGCCTTCTGGTGCTTCAGCAACGCCAACAGCGTCGTTCAGGTTAGCTTCTTTGGGGTGAATATTAAATCGAACCGGACGTGACATAAGTAAACCCTCCTAAATCCTCCCTGAGAGGGAGGACTTTGAATATTTTTATTTTAAATGAATACTATTATATATACAAACATTCCCTTCTTCTTTAAGTTCACTCCAGAACCCCCCTCTCAGGGGGCAGGGGGTTAGTCTTCCCACTTAAGGGCACCTTTCTTAATAATATAAATAAAGCCTACCAGGAAAAAAGCCACAAACATCAATACTGCACCAAAGCCTTCCCAGCCCAGTTCGCGGAAATTGACCGCGTAGGGGTAGAAGAAAATGACTTCCACATCGAATAATACAAACAAAATAGCCACCAGGAAGTACTTGATGGCCATAGGCTGACGTGCGTTACCATGCGTTTCAATACCACTGGTAAAATTCTCTAATTTATCCGCTGTTTTACGTTTAGGGCCCACCCAGGCAGAAAAGCCGATCATAAAGGCCACAAAACCGGCCGCAAAGATCAATTGCACCCCTATCGGGAAATAATTAACTGCTGAGTTTGATGCACTTGCATCGGAAAGAAGAGAAAGCCAGCTCATGGAATAGCATTAATGTGCCGCAAAAATACGCTTGTGAGGCATATAAAAGAAAAACTCCCCGATAATGGGGAGTTTTTTCCTGAATTTTTTATTTATTAACCCTTGCCGGCTGCTCCACCACCACCGCCTGTTTTCCTTCCGGGCACAGGTGGCTTGCTGTAATAGTCGATCCTTTTCTGGATATCGGCCTTGGTATTTTGTACAAATTTGTTGTTCTCGTCATTCGGATCAGGGTATAATAAACCCATTGAATCCAATACGCTCACTACTTTCTGTGCAACAACCAGATATTCTTCTACCGTAGGGGTTTTTACACCCGCAGCGGTGATCTTAAAATCAGGGCTATTGTTCAGTTGTGACATTTTTTTCAGGTACACCTTCATAATATAATACTGGTTCAGGAAGATGTCTTTCTTGTATTTTTCCTTATCAACCAACGTATAGATCGAATCCAGATAGTTGATTTGGTCGATAGAAGCTCCAACCGTATCAGGATCAGAAGCAAAAGTGGCTCTTTTGAAGAAGCTGTATGGCTGCGGCTTATCCGGGAAAGCTGTCATATATGTTTTTGCCAGCGCAATCGTTTGAGGATAGTCTTTAGCGTTAAAGGCAGCACTGGTTATCTTGTAATAATCCGCTTCACCCATTACCCCACCTTTTAAGGCAACGGCTTTCTGCATCCACTGTATCTGCTGCGGAAACATTTTTGCTTTCGCAAACAGATCAGCCGCCTGGTTGGCATAGTTGATCTTATTTACTTTAGATGTGTCGTTATTCATCGCCTTCTCCAAGTAAGTAACAGCCTGTGTTTCACTGCCGGGGAACTTAGAGAATACTTTTACAGCCAGTTCATAATCGCCGGGAACCATCTTATCTGCCGGTGCATTATCGAAATATTTTTTCAGGTATGTTTTAGCCTGAACAGAGTCACCGGTTCTGTCGTAGTTCAACGCGAGTAAGATGTCCAGCTTAGGCAATACTTTAGATCCCACGGAAGACTCCAGTTCTTTTGCCTTTGCAAGAGATTCTGCATTCTTCCCGGCAAGGAATAAATAGTTAGCCAGATACAGATCATTAACCGGATCTTTTTCAGCATTCGCTACAAATTTGTCAAGATACCCTTTTGCAACAGTAATATCCTTATTGGCATAGTAATCAAAATAAGCATAATACACCGGCGGGAAAGTAGGATCTGCGGCTATGGCATCATTGAAATACTTTTCAAAAAGGTCCTTGTTATTCTGGCTCTGGTAGATCTTACCGATACGGTACATCGCTTTGGCATTCTTAGGGTCGCGGTTAATGGCTTCCTGGTAAGCTTTTACGGCTTCACCCCCATTTTCACCACCCATTTTCAGGTAGTTGATCCCCATATTGATATAGATATCCGGGTTGGTAAGGTCAATAGCCCCGGCCTGTTTCAGTTTATCTACAGCATAGGCATGGTCGCCAAGGTTACTGGCAACATACGCATTGGCACGACCGATCGCATTCAGAATAGCAGGATTGGGTTTACCCTTGTTCTTGCCTTTGGTTTCTGTGGTTGCAGTTATGGCCTGCTCAAATTTCTGTTTTACAGAATTCATGTCTTCCCCGCTCAAAATACCCACATGGCCCATACCCACCAGTAACCATGCATCGCTGCCTAATTCCTGTAAAGCCTTTTGGTAAAGGGCTTTGGCGGCTGCCACCTGTTCTTTGGTTGGGTCTCCACCGTCTGTAGCCATCAATGCCTGTCCCAGCCAGTACACATTCTGAGGGTCCTTTGGATTGGCATCATAAGCTTTCTGAAATGCTTCTTTTGCACTCTTGAGTTTGTCATAATTCAGGTATTTGATCCCATCAGGTAACTGGGCCATCAAACACTGTGCAGCAAGCATTGCTGTTAACATCAGAGAAACGGTCTTCTTCATTGTTCGTTTGTTTATAATTAGGGTGTCAATCTGCGTCCTTGATTTTTCCAAGCCTGGTATTAAATCCCATTTTAGCAGGCACCAGGAAAGATCTTCTGAAGATCAGCTGTCCCCTTTCCAGGCTCATAAAATTCATGAACCCTGTACCGAGGCCGGCTGCATTCTCCTTCAATATATAATACAATGGGCGTGCCAAAGGGTATTCTCCGTATGCCAATGATGCCTGTGTAGGCTTGGCGAACAGGTCTTTCTCCTCACATTTAACACATTCCACCAATGCTGTCCGTATCTTTTTCAGGTATGCCTGCTGTTTCGGGTCATAACTGTCGCCGATCCAGCTCAACCCTACAAACCCGATCATTCCGGGATTGTTTGATACCACTTCCAATACATTCTGGCTACCTTCTGTAGCCACTACATTGGTGCCAAAAGCCGTACCCCGTAAAACACTATCCTGCAGATACCTTACGGTGCTGGTAGCGTTCTTTCCATCCATCACCGCCGTTATTTTGTTCTTCCCGCTGAGGATATCTTTTAACTGCGCAATGGTGAACACACTGTCTTTTGATCCTTTATTTACAATCACCGCCACCGCATCATAAGCTAAGATGCCGTATTGGGGTTTGTAACCAAGGGTGCTCTCAAAGATCGATGATTCTTTATCGGTAAGCCCTTTGGCTACTATGACCATCCTGGTGCTATCAGACTGCAAATCCCTGAAACAGGCTGCTTCTGACTTATAGGAAATATGGATCGTTGTATTGGGAAAAGAAGAATGGTGAACCTTCAGCTGCTCTTCGATCACCGGTTTAAAACTTTCGTCCACACTGATGTTGATAGAACCTTTTGTAGGCGTGTCCCTGTTGTCTTCTTTTTTATCCTTACCCCCACATGAAACAAAGAACATCCCTAAGCTGAGTAATCCTCCGTATAACACACTGTTTCTCATCTTAATAATTTCTCTTAACACCCCTATACAAACGAAAGCCGCCGTAAAGCAGGCAGATCCCTCCAAAAAAATACCTGAAAAGATCGTTGTCTTTATCGGTCAGCTGTTCTATGTGTAATTTATCGGCAAAGAGCATGATCACCGCCATCCCAAGGAACAGAATGGACATGGTAATGTCATAAGCAATCCGCATTAAATTATAACTTTTGGTCTGTTTATCTTTAAAACCGCTTTCCATTTAACAATCTATTAAAACAGGGATGGGCAATTTAGGTAATAATTTTATTCTCGAACACAAATCTGACCTGCATTTTGAAACAAATCACCGGTTCTTTATTTTAGATGCACCTAAAAGCAGGATTCCATAATTAGATTGTTAAATAAGCTAATACATGTTAGTTCAAATCGCCTGCCCCAAAGGTTTTGAAACTCAATCCTCTTTACGGACAGTATCTTTGCCTCTATGAAAATTTTGATGGTATGCCTGGGTAATATCTGCAGGAGTCCATTGGCAGAAGGGATCTTACAGCACAAAGCCGGTGAGGCGGGGCTTGACTGGACGGTTGACAGTGCCGGAACAGCCGGTTACCATATAGGAGAACAACCTCATGTGTTATCACAGAAAGTGGCTTTGCTGAATGGTATTGATATCAGCATGCAGCAATGCAGGCAGTTTGTAAAACAGGATCTGGCAAGGTTTGACCTGATCTTTGTGATGGACACCGATAATTATGCTGAAGTAAAAAGGATCAGCGGAAACGAATGGGATGGCAGTAAAGTGCGTTTGTTACTGGATCTGCTTTACCCCGGTGAAAACAAGGAAGTACCCGACCCCTGGTATGGCACAGAGAAAGATTATCATTTTGTATTTGAGCTGGTGACCAAGGCTTGTGAGAAGATCATAGAAGCCTACGGGTAAGTCTGGCGTGATTAAATTTTGACTTTTGACTTCCTGATCCAATACCTACTTTTACCACTTTAACGAATTTAACTACGATATACCAGAGATGAGCAAACCCGGCCTACCACAAGGAACCAGAGATTTCAGCGCGGCGGTTGTACGCAAACGCAATTATATATTTCAGACCATCCGCTCGGTATTTGAGCTGTATGGGTTTCAGCCGTTGGAAACACCGGCTATGGAGAACCTGGATACTTTAATGGGCAAGTACGGTGAAGAAGGCGATAAACTGATCTTCAAAATACTGAACAACGGATTGGATAACCCGGATAAGCATGTACAGGCAAAAGAAGATTTTGACAAAGTTTTATCGGGAAAGAATACCAAGGGTATTACCGAAAGGGCATTGCGTTATGACCTCACCATTCCTTTTGCGAGATATGTAGCAATGAATTACGGACAGCTTACACTGCCCTTCAAACGCTACCAGATACAACCCGTTTGGCGTGCCGACCGCCCGCAGAAAGGCCGCTACCGTGAATTTTACCAGTGTGATGCAGATGTGGTGGGGAGTAAGAGTTTATTGAATGAAGTTGAGCTGGCCAATATCTATGCCACTGTTTTTGAGAAATTAGGTGTGAATGTTGAGATCAAGATCAACAGCCGTAAAATATTAGCAGCGCTTGCAGAGATCTGTGGTGGTGCCGATAAAATGGTGGACATCACCGTGGCCATTGATAAACTGGATAAGATAGGTCTGGAAAAAGTAAAAGCAGAACTTTCTGGCAAAGGTTTAACAGATGAGCAGATAAATACTATTGAAAAATATCTGTCAATAGCAGGCAGCAACACAGAAAAGCTTTCTGCCTTACAAATATTGCTGGGCAATAATGCAACGGGCAAAGAAGGTATTCAGGAAATAGAGTACCTGCTAAACTACCAACCACAAACCAAAGACTCCAAACTACAAACTGATTTCACCCTTGCCCGCGGTTTAAACTACTATACCGGCATCATCTTCGAAGTAAAAGCAACGGGTGTGCAGATGGGCAGCATTGGCGGCGGCGGACGATATGATGATCTTACCGGTTTATTTGGTGTACCCAATGTACCGGGCGTGGGTATCAGTTTTGGGGTTGACAGGATCTATGATGTAATGGAGGAACTGAAAGTGTTTCCTGAAGAGGTTCAGGCAGGCACACAGGTTTTATTTTTTAACCTTGGCGAAGCGGAGAGCAAACAGGCGTTTGGCCTGATGCAGCAATTAAGAGGAAAGGGCATTGCCTGCGAACTCTTTCACGAGAACACAAAATTTGATAAGCAATTCAAATACGCTGATAAAAAGCTGATTCCCTATGTGGTGATCCTTGGAAGCGAAGAATTAACAAATGGTACCTGTGTAGTAAAAAACCTGGCTAAAAGCGAGCAGCAAACTTTGCAACAGGCTGAGCTAACGGATTTTAAGTTTTAATGACTGATGATTTGGGAGTTGGTATTCAATTCCAAAATTGCCAATTTCAAAATTTCAAAATTCTTCTCTCCCGCTGGCACGATATTTTCATCTACCTTTTGTAAAAGGGATCATGAAAAGAATTGTGTTGTGTATATCCGTAGTATTGGTGGTCTTAACTTCTTGCAGTAAAAAGGCCCATCCTTCTGTTGACAGATCAACAAAAAGCAGGGAAGTTCCTATAGAGACACCTGGTAAAACAGAAACAACGGTTCCACCAGCTGCAGTAACACCGGCTCCGTCTGTTACCTTATCCAATCCATTGATCGTGATTGACGGAACAGGACAGATCATCAGTTCGCGCGATAAACTGCCGGCTGAGATCGCTGCAAAAGTGGATTACAATGCCATAGCAAGGTCTTTTACCCCCGCACAAAAACAGAACCTGATCTTCCGTTTCAAGATGTTACCACCCAGGGTATTATTGATCCCCGACCGGTTTGTGTCGAAATCTGCCCGTGGTTATTACTGTGTATACAAGAAGAAGTTCTGGTATTGGAGAAAAGACGACGGACTCTTTTATTTAGACGAAACCTACTATCAATAAAAAAGCCGGAACATGGTTCCGGCTTCCAATCATGTATGTAAGTACTAGCGAACGATCGGTTTTTGTAAGATAAGGTTAGCCTTTCTGAGTGCAATGGTGGTTTCATCTTTTTTGCCTTCGAGTTGATAACCCATTGCATCAATG
>CBHRAM010000188.1:0-6928 GCA_966076165.1 uncultured Chitinophagaceae bacterium | reverse complement strand
TCACACCCGGCCAGCGCATGATGCAGGGTTCTTTTTGTCCGCCTTCAAAACTGGTGCCCTTCCCTTCACGCAAACCACCGGTAGAACCTGCATGATTACCGAAGTTGAGCCAGGGGCCATTATCGCTGGTGAAGATGAGCAGCGTGTTATCTTCAATGCCTTCTTTCTTTAAAGCTTTCATGATCTCACCAACAGACCAGTCAATCTCCATTACCACATCTCCATACAAACCCTGTTTGCTTTTTCCTTTGAATTTTGAAGAAACGGCCAGAGGTACATGTGGCATAGAATGTGGCAGGTATAAAAAGAAAGGTTTTGTTTTATTGCGATGAATAAAATCAACCGCATTCTCTGTATAAAGGGTTGTCAGTTTTGATTGATCGTCAAGATTACGGATCGTTTCTATTTTATCATTATTCCGTATTAATGGCAAGGGCGGGTGTTTGCTTCTGTAAGTTGTTGTGTCTTTATAAGGTGTGCCGTCATACTGCACCGGCCACATATCATTTGAATAGGGCAGTCCCAGATATTCATCAAACCCATGTTGTAAAGGAAGAAATTCTTTGTAATGACCCAGATGCCATTTACCAAATATGGCAGTAGCATACCCTTTTTCTTTTACAATTTCTGCAATCGTTTTTTCTTCCTTACTCAATCCATTCTTACTGTTATGATCCAATGCACCCGTAATGCCGATCCGGTTGGGATAACAACCGGTGAGTAATCCAGCTCTTGAAGCAGAACATACAGCCTGTGCCGCATAGAACTCAGTAAAACGCATGCCTTGTCCGGCCAGTTTATCAAGATTAGGTGTGCTATATAATGAAGCGCCATACATGCCCAGATCGCCATAACCCAGATCATCACAAAGAATGATGATGATATTGGGTGTTGATTTCCGATCTGTATTTTTCCCTTGAAAAGGATCTGGTGTTCCGGAGAAGAACAATAAACAAAAAAACAATAGAAGTATCCTTCTTATAGAATAAGACAGGGAAGCGTAGGCAGATTTCTTTTTCATACAGCAAGATATGTGTAGATGAAATTTACAGATTTCCCGGATAACAAAAAAATCGGAAGATTATCCTAACTTCCCTAAATCCTTTCTTAACTCCCTTCTATGCACGCTAAGCTGATAAATTTGAAATTTTTAGTAAGTGTTTTTTTGTGTTTACTATCGATACAACTATCCGCGCAAACAAAAAGTACATTATCCATAAAAGGATTACAGGCACCGGTAGAAGTATTGCGTGATCAATGGGGTGTTAACCATATTTATGCAAACAATCAACAAGATCTTTTTTTTGCGCAGGGATATTGTGCTGCGAAAGACCGGCTTTTTCAGTTTGAGGTCTGGCGCCGACAGGCTACCGGAACCGTTGCAGAAATACTGGGCCCAAGAGAATTGAAAAGGGATATCGGAACAAGACTGTTTCAGTTCAGGGGCGATATGAAAAAAGAACTCAACCATTATCACCCGCAGGGAGAAGCGATCATCAATGCATATGTAGAAGGCGTGAACAGGTATATTGATGAAGTGCTGCAACATCCGGAGAAATTACCTGTCGAATTCAGGATGCTGAAGATCCTGCCGGGTAAATGGACGGCGAATGTGGTGATCTCCCGTCACCAGGGGTTATTAGGCAATATCACAGACGAACTGAATACAGGTAGGGCCGTTGCCAGAGTGGGGGATACGAAACTAAAAGAATTGTTATGGTATCATCCGAAAGATCCACAGATCAAATTAGATGCTGGGATAAGCGGTGATCTTTTGTTTAACGATATTCTTGAATTATACAATGCTTACCGCAAAGATATTCTGTTTCAGAAAGGCGATCTCTCAATGGCAGAAGAAGACCCGGATGCAGTACTGAATCAGATGAATGAGCAGATACCGCATTCGTATAACCCCACGGAACATGGTGTGGAAGGGAGCAATAACTGGATCGTAAGTGGCAGCAGAACCGCCAGTGGACATGCCATGCTGGCTAATGATCCACACAGAAAAATTGCCATTCCTTCTTTGCGATACATGGTTCACCTGGTGGCACCCGGCTGGAATGTGATTGGGGGAGGCGAACCTGAAATACCCGGTGTATCTATCGGACATAATGAAGAAGGTGCCTGGGGGCTTACCATTTATGAAACTGATGGAGAAGACTTATATGTATATGACCTGAATCCGGCCAATCTTTCGCAATACAAATACAAAGGCAATTGGGTGGCTATGAAGGAGGTTCGTGAAACGATCAGAGTGAAAGGAGAGGGAAGCAAAGAAATTGTGTTACGCTATACACAACATGGTCCCGTAACGTTTATTGATTCAGTGAATCACAAAGCCTATGCGGTACGATGTGCCTGGCTGGAACCCGGTGGTGCCCCATATCTTGCTTCACTTAGGATTGACCAGGCAAAAACATGGGATGCTTTCCGTGAAGCCTGCAGTTATAGCCATATACCCGGTGAGAATATGATCTGGGCAGATAAGAAAGGAAATATCGGCTGGCAGGCCGTAGGTATCATACCGATCCGGAAAAATTTCAGCGGGTTAGTTCCTGTGCCGGGTGATGGAAGATATGAATGGGCCGGATACCTGCCCATTAAAGAAAGGCCACATCTCTTAAACCCTTCGAAAGGTTTTTTTGCAACCGCCAACCAAAACGTAACGCCACCGGATTATACCCATTGGGACGCCGTAGGCTATACCTGGGCAGATCCATTTAGGGGTAATCGCGTAAACGAAGTGTTGGGTAAGAATGATAAGATCACTATCGACCAGATGAAAGCCCTGCAGACGGATTATTTATCCATACCCGCACGAACCCTGTTGCCCATGCTGGGGCCGGTAGGGTTTGAAAGCCCATTATCGCAACAGGCAAAGAAAAAATTACAGAACTGGAATTTTGTACTGGATAAACAATCCATACCCGCAGCTATCTATGCTATGTGGGAACGTCAATTGATGCTATTGGCCGGAAAACGGTTTGTGCCGGATGCGGTCAAGGGACTGGTAACCTTACAATTGTCAAAGTTGATCGGATGGCTGCAATCGCCTGACCAGAAATTTGGTGTAAACCCGGTAACCGGCAGGGATGCTTTTTTAAAAGAATCGTTTGATAATGCCGTAAATGAACTGAAAACCAAACTAGGCCCCAATATGGATCAATGGGTTTATGGGCAGGAAAAATACAAGCATATAACGATGATGCACCCACTCAACGGAATTGTTTCCAATGCCTGGAAACAAAAGTTAACCATCGGTCCGATGCCCAGAGGTGGAAATGGGCATACACCCGGTGCCTCGGGCAGTGTAGATAACCAGGTAAGCGGAGCCAGTTTTCGCCTGATCGTGGATACTGGTGATTGGGATAAGGCGGTAATGATCAATACACCGGGGCAATCGGGTGATCCGTCAAGCCCGTACTATAAAAACCTTTTCAATCTTTGGGCCAATGACCAGTACTTTCCTGCGTATTATTCAAAAGAAAAAATCAGTAAAGTAACGGCTGAAAGAATATTGATGCAACCGGTATTAAAGTAATCCAACTCTGCGAAACCTCTCCGCTCTCTCTTTCTCTGCGGTGAAAACGAGTGTTATTCACCGCAGAGAAAGAGAACAGTGAGTTTTCGCAGAGAGGATCTTTTCAATAAAATTTTCTTCGTAAAAAAAGCTTCCCTGCAAAAGGGTTCTTTTTTAGGATTCCATCAGAATAACTCCTGTTTAATGAATCCACATCTATTTTTCCCCATACTTCATCTACTTTATTCAAGTTGTTATCGATTTGATAGTGAATTTTAAATCTTCACTATCTATATTCATTAACTATTTCAGACAAACAGGGTTGAAAACGCAGTTTAATCAAAATTGTATTTCGTACCACTTTTGTTGCATTTGGGAACAAACGGCTTGCATTTGTATTGTAAGCATCTATTTTTAGTTCCCGAATAAAAGAAGGCATCAAAACCTTCTGCCATAAATCCAATATCTAAAAGTTAACCGGAAATGGTTTTCTATTGTGGTGTATATCGGTAGTCCCCTCTCCGATACGGTTAACACAATACCCAACAAGCATATTTTAAATATAAGCCATCAAAGGCTTATAAGGCCTGAAAGAATATTTACCAAAACTAAACCTGCCTTTATGTTAAGACGTTTACATTTCTTGCTCTTATTGATCTGTATTGTATCAGGAGCCTCAGCAAAGTATTACAAATCCGGTAAATCACAAGACGTTGTAGCTGCGCCTACGCAGATTACCTTTACTATTCTTAACACATGTAACTCGGGGGACACATATAATTTCTTCCTCAACGGTACATCAATAGGATCCGTTGGTGGTAACACAAATGGCAGTTGTGCTTGTGATGCGGCGCTACAAACTTTTACGGTGAATAATACTGCGTTGCTCGCTGGTGCATGGAATTCAAACGGCTCAAACAGCCTGAGAGTACAGAAAAACGGCTATGCTACCTATTTTGCCTGGGTGAGCGCCCAACTCAACTTTACTAATGGTTCCTCCAGAGCGTACTACGATTATAATGGTGGCGATGCAACTGAAACGAGCCTGTGCAACGCCCAATATAGCAGTAATGCATTTGACGAAGTGCTTACCTCTGCAGCTTCCGTAGTATTTTTCAAGGATGCAGACGGAGATGGGTTTGGAGATCCAAACACTATTATCACTTCTAATACTAATAACAGTCTTTCACCAGTTTCTCCTCCTACAGGATACGTTACAAATGATAAAGACTGTGACGACGCTAATCCAACGGTCCCAAGCCAGACACCATGTCAAGCTAAACCGTTCAATAAGACTGCCCCAGGATTGGGTTTCACCCAGGAGTTGGTAGCTTCTTTACCAGATGGCAATGCGACAAGCGGTTATGGTTTTGACAGCCACGGAAATCCATATACCTTTTCGTTTAATGGAAATCTTTATAAAATTGACCTGTCCACTACCAATCCCGCTCCTGGTGGAGTTGGGACAATCCATCCTTTGGTTAATCTGGGTCCTATAATTTACCGTACCGGTAGCAGAACCGGGCAGAACATTGGCACGGTGTACAACTTTACACAATACCCGGATGGCACCGTCTATGCAAACAGCAATCTTGGCGTTGTGCAGGTAAACCTTGAAACAGCCACGGCCACCAGTGAACCCCTTCCCGGCAGCCCGTGGGGCATCGTAGTGGATCCGCAATTGAATGCACATGGTCATCATAATATCATTACGGCAGGTGGTCGTGTAGTTGATCCTGTAGATCATCGTGATCTTGGCAGTTGCGGTATTAGCGGCGACGGAATAGCGATTGACGCGACCGGAAACTTCATATTTTCGGCAAGTGGATTTCAGGTTTACAAGCGCATCTCCGCTCCGGGTTCGGACTTACCAGTGTTCCCATCGATTGGAAATTATGGTGGAAGTCCCGATGGTATGGCATTTGGCGTAGTGGGCACCGACCAGGTCGTTGTCTCAAATGATGGGGGCGCAAAAACAGTCACGATGTGGAAATTTCCCGACAATGACTTCACTAAAACCCCGACGCCTACGATCATTGCTTCACAGCCTACCAGTGGTGAATATGGCGACCAGGCTAACGTGGGACCTGATGGATATTTTTACATCACTTATTGGTATGGAACCAGATTTCCGGATGGCTCAACCAATGGCAATACCAGCGTTGTTCGCTTCGGACCGGCGGGTCGTTTCTTGCCGCCTACTCACTCTGACAACATAAGCCTGACCCCGGCAACTGACACAAAGAATGTGAATACAAGCATTGTTTTAACAGCAACGCAGGTTACTACAGATCTGTCAACTAATCAAACGGTGCCTGTAGCCAACACATCTGTAACCTTCACAGTAGTTGGTGGACCAGACTTGGGACAGACATTTACCGGCACGACCGATGTAAATGGCAGAGTAAGCTTCACTCTGACCAACCAGGGTGGCATTGGCGATGACGTGGTACATGCGCAGTTCGTTGACGCTAACCATAACACACAAACTTCTAACAACTCCGTAATCACATTTGTGAAACCGGCATGCACAACACCTGCTTTCACCAGTTGTCCGGGCAATCAAACTGTAAATACAACATCCAATTCATGTGATAATACGGTTACCTATTCCTCAACAGTAACGGGTACTCCGGATGCAACAGTTACCTATGCGTTTACAGGAGCAACAACTGGCAGCGGTACTGGTAATGGCAGCGGCAATGTATTTAATAAAGGAACCACAACAGTTACACTTACTGCAACCAACAGTTGTGGATCTGTTACTTGTACGTTTACAGTAACTGTTACTGATAATCAGCCACCAGTAATAACAACCAATGGCAATCAGAATGTAAATGCGGAACAAGGCAAATGCGGAGCATCAGTATCAGTGTCTGCAAATGCAACAGATAATTGTTCTGTAGGTACGCCAACGGGAGTAAGAAGTGACAACCTTTCATTAAGCGATCCATATCCTGTAGGTTCAACAACCATTACATGGAATGTAACAGACGGCAATAGCAATCCTGCTGCACCGGTAACTCAAACAGTAACAGTAACGGATAATGAAATTCCAGTAATCACAGCAAGCGGAAGCCAATCAGTTAACAATGCCGCCGGTACATGCGGTGCACTCGTTACAATGACAGCAACTGCAAAAGACAACTGTGGCGTTGGTGCGCTTGTAGGAACAAGAAGTGACGGCCTTGCGCTTTCAGCTCCTTACCCTGTTGGAACAACAACAGTAACCTGGAACGTAACAGATATTCATAACAACAATGCAATAGCAGTATCAAACACAGTAACTGTAACAGATAATGAAAAACCTGTTATTGCCACCAATGGTGATAAGTCAGTAAACAATGACCCAACCAAATGCGGAGCGGTGGTAGCAGTAAGCGCTACAGCCGTAGATAATTGCGG
>CBHRAM010000187.1:0-6935 GCA_966076165.1 uncultured Chitinophagaceae bacterium | reverse complement strand
CTGGGCCACCGAGAAGATCAGAAATGTGCCCGGTATTGGTCCGGTGAATGCAGAAGCATTATCAAAATTAAAAGGCATGGCACTGGAAGTAGACATGGAACAGAATGGCATTAAAACCAGGATGACCGCTACAGAAATTTCCACCAAACCCTTAGCTGATGGAGTTTTCGTGATCTCTACCAATGGATTCACCGAAAGAAAAACATCCGGCACTCCTCCGGCAAAAAATTAATTACCTGTCACAGTGTTCTGCTATTAAATAGTTGTACACACAGAATAAAATGTGAAATCTGATTGAATCCTTGCGCCCTTTGCGGTTCTTAGCGATCCTTGCGTTACAGCTTTTCTTTCCAACATTGATACCCTCAAAAATCTTGAAGTAAATTCATAAATAATAGCTGGCCTGATTAGATGTATCGCTTAAAACGGTAGCGCAAAGACCGCAGAGGGTCGCAATGATCGCAAAGAAATTTGTACAGCCGCATAACCATCAATACCTTTTCAGCCAGTCACCTAAGTAACGGCTGATCTGCGCAGTTTCAATGATGAAGCCATCATGGCCATAAGCTGAATCGATCTCAATAAACCGGGTGTCGGGTATATGATCTGCCATGAACAATTGTTCATCCAGCGGACATAAGATATCGCTGCGGATACCAATGATCAATGTTTTTTGCGGTATCGAGTGCAGCACTTTGATCAGGTCACCCCCTCTTCCTCTGCCAAGATGATGGCTATCCATGGCCTTAGTGAGTAACCAGTAACTATAGGCATTAAAGCGTTTCACCAATTTATCGCCCTGGTAATTAAGATAAGAAGACGCTTTAAAATCATCGATCTTTTCCGGATCCGGATCGGTTTGCTTTTCCTGGAAAGTATTATAGTTACGATAGGTAAGCATACCGATGGCACGTGCGGCTTTCAATCCTTTAGCACCGGCCTGTGGTGTATGATCCTGCCAGGTAGCATCTGCTTCGATCGCCAATCTTTGTGCCGTATGTACCGCAACGCCCCACGCACTTTCAGATGGCGAGGTGGCAATCAGGAATAAACGGTCGATCACTTCTTTTTCCATCACAGCCCATTCCAGTACCTGGTAACCACCCATACTTCCTCCCATCAATAAATGGATCTTATCAATACCTAAATGCTTACGCAGTAAAATATAGGATTGTACCATATCCCGGATGGTCACTTGCGGAAAATCTGAGAAATACGGCTGGTTGGTCTTTGGATTGATGCTTAAAGGGCCTGTGCTACCATAACAGGAGCCTAATATATTGGCACAAACAATAAAGTGTTCTGAGGGATTGATCAGGCTGCTATCGCCGATCAGGCCCTTCCACCAGTCTGCTGCATCGGAGCTGGCGGTTAAAGCATGACAAACCCATACCACATTGTCTTTGGCAGCATTCAGTTCACCATAAGTATGGTAGGCAATCCGTATTCCGGGTAATACAGTACCGTTCTCGAGAGTAAAGTCCTGTGTATGGTCAAAAAATTTCATAAGGATAATTCCGCATTTCAATAGCAAAATAAGGGTATGCTTAAATTACATTTGCATAAATCTTTCAAATGGCCAGAATTGAGATCAAAAGAGTGGATGATGATTACGCTTTTGAAGCTACAGATACTAACAACCATTCGCTTCGCATGGATGCAGCGGAAGCCATAGGCGGGCATAATTCGGGGATCCGTCCCATGCAAACGCTTTTATCAGGTTTGGGTGGATGCAGCGGCGTAGATATTATCTCTATTCTGAAAAAGCAACGCCAGGAAATAAAAGATTTTAAAATGGTGATCAATGGCGAACGTGAAGAGGGAAAAGAACCTTCTTTATGGAAGCATATACATATTCATTTTACGTTTACAGGCAATGTTGATGCCGATAAAGCATCCAAAGCCTGTGCACTATCTTTAGACAAATACTGTTCCGTAGCCGCCACCTTAAGAGCAGCAGGCTGTACCATTGAATGGGATGTAGAAATTATTAATTAACGGATTGGCGGATTGCGGATTAGCGGATTAATTACATCAAAGAATCCGCTAATCCGAAATCCGTTAATTCGCAAATCAAAAATCATGTCAAAGAATCAACAGACAAACGCCATCCGCATACAAACGGAAAGAACCAATGAAATGGAGCACTCTACTCCCATGTTCCTTACCAGCAGTTTTTGTTTTGACAATGCAGAAGATATGCGTGCAGCATTTGCGGATGAGTCGGACGATAATATTTACAGCCGTTTCAGCAATCCCGGTGTGCAGGAGTTTATAGATAAGATGGTTGCCCTCGAAGGTGCGGAAGCAGGGTATGCCACTGCATCCGGGATGAGTGCCGTATTCGGTTCCTTTATGGCTTTATTGAAACAAGGTGATCATTTACTTTCCTGCAATGCTATTTTTGGCAGCACACATACGGTGATCGCAAAATATTTGCCCAAGTTTGGTATTGAGTATTCCTATCTCGGTGCCAATGCAACCGAAGCCGATTGGGAAGCTGCTATCCGGCCCAATACCAAAATGATCTATCTGGAAACACCAACCAATCCGGGACTGGATATTTTAGATCTTGACATGATCGGAAGAATTGCCAAAAAACATTCCATCATTTTAAATGTAGATAATTGTTTTGCCACACCCGTTAACCAGCAGCCTATCAAATTTGGTGCGGACCTGGTTGTGCATTCTGCCACAAAATGGCTCGACGGACAAGGCCGCGTATTAGGCGGCGTGGTGGTAGGAAGAAAAGACCTGATCAAAGAAATTTATTTATTCTGCAGAAGTACCGGCCCGGCCTTATCTCCTTTTAACGCATGGGTACTAAGCAAAAGCCTCGAGACCTTAGATGTAAGAATGGAGCGCCATGCATCCAATGCTTTATTCATTGCACAGTCATTAGAGAAGCATGAGAAGATTGCCTCTTTACGCTATCCTTTTCTTACCAGTCATCCACACCATAGCATTGCTATTAAACAAATGCAGAACGGTGGCGGGATCGTTTGTTTTGAATTGAAGGGCGGACTGGAAGCCGGAAGAAAATTCCTCGACAGCCTCAAAATGCTCTCCTTAACCGCCAACCTCGGTGATACCAGAAGCATTGCCTCCCACCCTGCCAGCACTACCCATGCCAAACTTTCAGAAGCAGAAAGACAGGCCGTAAACATTACACCGGGATTGATCAGGATCAGTGTGGGGTTGGAACATAGGGATGATATATTGGGGGATATAGTGCAGGCGCTCGAGAAAATCAATTAAGAATTAGAAATTAAAAATTGCCAGCTGTAATTTTTAATTTCTAATTTTTAATTCTTAATTACTCTTTCACCGCAACTGCAATCTTCGAATCCGCTGTCCCATAATACAGGAACCATTTGTTTTTGAATTGTGCAAGGCCTTCTATAAAGCATACACGGTTAACCTGGCCTGTTAACTCATAAGGTTTGTCGGGCTTCATGAAATTTTCATCCAGGCGTTTGATCACTTTTGTGGGATCGTTTCTGTCTATAAGTACCTGGCCGGCGGCGTAAGTACCTTCGGGTAAACTCGTATCACCTATAGCAGGAATATTACGGCTGTTGTAAATCAGCAGGATCCCCGCATCGGTTAACATGGCCGGCGGGCCTGATTCTACGAGGTCACTATCAAATTTTTTACTGCGGGTACCGATCACAATTTTCAGATCGGGCATATTCAATCCTTCTCCTTTTAAAGCCACCGGCGGTTTTTCACCGTTATGCATTTCAACAGGTTCCCAATGGATCAGATCATCGGAAGTGGCAGCCCAGATAAACTGGTCGCCCCAATACATCCAGTATTTCCCATTCACTTTTGTGGCAATGATCTTTCCATCTTTATAGGTTGAAACAATACTGCCCGATTTAGACCATTTATCAAGGTACTTTCCTTTGTAAGCATCTGCAAATACAGAGCCGTACTTTGTCCAGTGTACAAGGTCTTTTGATGTGGCAATTAATAGTCTGGCAACTTTTCCATCAAATGCGGTATAGGTCATGTAATACACACCTTTCTCATCTTCCACGATCCTTGGATCTTCACATCCGCCCTGCCATTCATATTTGTTGTAAGCATCGTTATCAGGATAAAATACCGGTTCAGGCATTCGGGTAAAATGAAGCCCATCATTACTTACCGCCAACCCGATCCGGGAAGTACCACCGGGCAGGCCGATCTTATCCTGGGCACGGTACAGCATATAGATCTTATTGTCTTTTACAACAATGGCAGGGTTGAATACATCTTTCTCTTCCCAGGCTACTTTGGTTTTCCAGACCGGGTCTATGAATGTGCCGGTACCCGGACTGAGCACTGGGTTCACACTATCTGTTTTTACAAAATTGAGCATCGCCCAACTTGTGTTATCTCCGGCAACCTGGTCAAAATGTTTTTCAAGATGATTGCAGCCCGTAAATACAAGTAATCCGAGAATAAAAAAGAGAGACTGTATATTTTTTTTGATCGATTTCATTGTTTTCTTTTTAGCATTCCATTTTTTAACACAGAGATCACGCTATTATTACTTAGTGATCGCATATTGAATGCCGCCTAATAAATGCTGGAGAAACAGCGGGTCAAGATAGGATTCATCTGTGTGGCCGAATTCTGTGTAGAAAGCACGGCCTCCGTCAAAATCATGGTACCAGGCCATTGGGTGAAATTCACCATTTTCACCGCCGCTATAACTTTTCTCATCAATGGTGATCAATACATGTAACCCCGGTTGCAGGCTTTTAAAATTGTACCATTCATCAAATCTTTTCCAGGTTGCAGGCAGGTGTTTGGTAGAAATATGTGCGCCATCAACAATATTCAGGGTAGCATCCTGTTGTTTTGGGTGACTTTTAAAATAAGCTCCCACCAATTGGTTATACCAGGGCCAGTCGTACTCGGTATCCGTTGCTGCATGGATGCCCATATATCCTTTCCCTGATCTAATAAATTTTTCGAAAGCAGCCTGCTGCTCATCATTCAATACATCACCGGTGGTGCTGAGAAAAATAACCGCATCATATTTTTTCAGGTTTTTGTCTGTAAATAAGGAAGCATCTGTAGTGGTATCCACTTCAAAATTATTTTCTTTTCCTAATTTCTGTAAGGCAGCCTGTCCGGCAGGAATAGACGCATGATGAAACTTAACTGTTCTGGAAAATACCAGCACGCGGGGTGTTTTTTTCAGGTTACTGAATGACAGGGTCAATAAAGCAACGCAGGCAAGGCAAAAGAAAGCAACGATCTTTTTCATGATCATGATTTTACAGGGGTTATGATTGGGAGATTTGGGCTGCCGATACTAAACAATGCATGACATAAACCTTGCCCGGGCGGGCAGGATGAATGGCAGGCAATCGTTTTTCTAAAGCAATAGTCATGGTAAAGCAATCAAATACCGGTAAAGCTAAATGAACAGAAATAATTGGCAATTGCTAAACATTAATTGCTATTTATTCCTACTTTCAGTCTCGGCCCAACCGGGGTCTAAATCTAACGAAAGAAAACCAAAACACAATTGCCTTATGAAAGCAAAAACCGGTTCCTTACTCGCCTCCATGATGTTTTTCGAGTATTTTATCTGGGGTGCCTGGTATGTTACCATGGGAACCTATATGGTAGAACACCTGCACGCAACCGGTATTGAGATAGGCGCCACTTACGGCGCATTGGCCATTGCCACCATGATCTCACCATTTTTTGTAGGGTTGATCGCCGACCGTTTTTTTGCTGCGCAGAAAATTATGGGTGTTTTACACCTTGTGGGAGCCCTGCTATTATTTCTTGCCACACAGATAGAACATAGCAATGTTTTTTATTGGGTGATCCTGGCCTACTCATTGCTGTATATGCCTACCATTGCCCTTAGCAACAGCGTGGCTTTCTCACAGATGACCGATCCCGGCAAACAGTTCCCATGGATCCGTGTATTTGGCACATTGGGCTGGATCGTAGCGGGTGTATTGATTGGTCAGTTAGGAATTGAAAAAACATCTTCCACTTTTTATATGGCATCTGCTGTTTCTGCCGGCCTGGGTTTATTAAGTTTTGTATTACCCAATACGCCACCGAAAGCACAAACGGCCGATGCATCCAAAGCATTGGGGACAGAAGCTTTTGTGCTATTTAAGGAAAAACCTTATCTGATCTTTTTTATTGCGGCAATACTGGTTTGTATTCCTTTATCTTTTTATTATGGGTTTGCCAATCCATTTTTAAATGAGATCCATTTTGAGAATGCGGCAAGCAAGATGACATTGGGACAGGTTTCTGAAGCTTTATTCATCCTGGCCATACCCTTTCTCTTTAACCGCATCGGCGTAAAGAAAATGTTATTGATGGGAATGACCGCATGGATCCTGCGCTATATCTGTTTTGCGTACGGCAATGCAGAAACCAGTAGCTGGATGTTATATGCCGGGATCGTGCTCCACGGTATCTGCTATGATTTCTTTTTTGTAACCGGTTATATGTATACGGAAAAGAAAGCGGGCGATAAGATCAAGAATGCGGCACAGGGCTTATTCACCTTCGCAACGTATGGTGTAGGTATGTTCATCGGCACCTGGTTCTCAGGCTATATTGTTGACAAAAACAAAACAGGCCTTGATACCCACAACTGGCAAAATATCTGGTATGTGCCGGCATATATTGCATTGGGGGTGTTGGTGTATTTCTTATTATTTTTCAAAGAAAAGAAACCGATCAATAACTAACCGTCATTTCGAGACCGAAGAATGAGGACGAGAAATCTCATCAAGTTATCAGGTAATATTCATAAGATTTCTCACTTCGCTTCGCTTCGTTCGAAATGACGATCAATTAATAAATGAATTCAAAAACATTACTACTCAAAAAATAACAACCTAACATGAAAAACATTGCCATGCTCGGCTCCGGATTTATCGGGCGATTTTATGCAGACT
>CBHRAM010000186.1:0-6994 GCA_966076165.1 uncultured Chitinophagaceae bacterium | reverse complement strand
GACGCCAAAAACGCAGATACTGCTAAAACAGCTGCTGTAGCCAAAGCAGTTCCCGGTTCTCCCATGAAACTCGATAGTTCCAAACGTTATATATACCTTACCTGGGACGATTCGCCCCAGCCACCCGGAACGGTTAACTGTAAGAATGTTTTCCGCGCAGAAGGCATTAAAGCCACTTTCTTTTCGGTGGGCTTTAACCAGGTTGGACCTTTTAAGAAACGCCTGATCGACTCAATCCGTAATGGATATCCGCAGTTTTTGCTGGCTAACCATAGTTTTAGTCATGGTTTTAATGATAAATACAGCAAATTCTACGCACCGGCCAATACAGACAGTGCCCTGAATGATTTTCTGAAGAATGAGAAAGAGCTGGGTGTGCCGGTTAAGATCATCCGCCTGCCGGGTAATAATACCTGGGCTTCCAATGGTAATATACAGGGACAAAAATCCAATACCGAGCTCGTAAAGAAACTGGATGCCATGGGTTACCAGATCGTAGGTTGGGACCTGGAATGGGGCCAGCAGGGCAAGAAGAAAGAACCCCGCGAGTCTGCAGAAGAGATGGTGAAGCGTATCAACCAGAAATTTGAGGATGGCAGTACCAACCAGCAAAATGCGATCGTGATCCTTTCTCATGACCGCTTATTTGAGAAAAAGCAATTCGCCGATTCATTAAGCCGTTTCATCGACCTTCTGAAAGCAGATAAGCGTAATGTGTTTGAAACCATTGACCATTATCCGGGGATGCAGAAGAAATAAGGTATCGACCATGGTCCATGGTAGATAGTCCATAGAAGAAAAGCCCGTTTCAATGATGAAACGGGCTTTTTATTGGCAGTGATCCATTCAATCATACAAAAATCCGCGTAATCAGCGATCTTTTTCGCCGAGAGGGTAACCGCTCATCCTAAAGCGGACAGTTGTGTCATCCATTTCGTCATCCAAAAACGGCCTTTAAGATTTCTTTATGAAATCGCCTGAAACCCTTTGCAGTATTGAGTTTCACCCACCCGTTAACCTACATTAACATTCCCCTTAACACCGTTCATACAATCAGCCATCCTTCGCCTGTAACTAATCACAATTGACAACGTCTACTTATCAACCGTTTCTACTTTTGACATATCAAATTGAAACAAACAAAAAAACATTCTTAATAAAATTAAAACGACAAACAATGAAAAAGTTATTTATCCTGGCCTTGATCGCCATCGCAACCGGAACCAGCGCTTTTGCCGCAGGTACTTCAGCAAACACAAAAGTTAATGAGCATTTTGCCGCTTCTTTCAGCAAAGCCAAAAATGTATCATGGAAAACAGATGCCCGTTTTGAAAAAGTAAGTTTTGAACTGGGAAATGAAAAAGTAAATGCTTTCTATGATACAGATGGCGACCTGATCGGTACCAGCAAGAGCCTGGCTTTCGACAAACTGCCAAAAGGAGCTATCGAAACCATTACTACCAAGTACACTTTTCCTGAATACCAGGTAAAAGACTGCATGGAGTTTACCAATGCCACCAATGAGAAGAACTATTATGTTTCTTTCGATACCGCCAGCGAAACCGTAACACTGGAGATCACCAAAGCCGGTATCGTGAGTGTGTTTGACAAGGCAAAAAAATAATATCCCTGCTCTATATATCCCAAAGGTCCGGCGTTCTTGCGCGGGACCTTTTTGTGTAATTACCCCGGTAAGCTGATCTTACCCATGGTTACCGAAGGAATATCACTGGTGCCATTACCGATCAGGGTTTGTCCGCCCGCCACACATTCATTGGCCAATACCGCAAACAGCAGGGCTTCTTTGGCATCGGGATTGATCTCCAGTGCATCGGTGGTTTGAAACGTATAACCGGGCAATAATTCCTGCAGATGTTGCATCAGCAAGGGATTATGCATGCCGCCCCCACTCGTATAGATTGCGTAAGCCACAGCTTCCTGCAGATTGCGTTTGAGTGCATCAACGATCGTAACGGCACTGAAGCGGTTGATGGTGGCCATCACATCATAATGGGAGATCGAATCAATGCCTGCTTTCACGATCGCTGCTTCCAGGTAAGCCAGGTTAAACAGTTCCGGGCCCGTTGTTTTGGGGAATCCTTTTTCAAAGAAGGCATTTTGCAAGAGCTGGTTCAGTAATCCTTCATTCACTTTGCCCTGTCTGGCTACTGCTGCGTCTTTATCATAAGGTATTTGAAAATGAAGCTGAACATACGCATCCATGAGGGTGTTACCCGGGCCTGTATCGGTACTGAAAATAGCTGTTGCATCTAAATTGCCCGGCAGATAGGTAAAATTGGCAATGCCGCCGATATTCAGCATGATCCGGTTCTCCCCTTTCTTACTGAAAATAAAATAATCACCATATACAGCCAGTGGTGCGCCCTCTCCTCCTGCGGCAATATGTTTCTGTCTGAAATCGCTTAACGTAATAATACCCGTGCTTACGGCCAGATGATCTCCATCGCCGATCTGTAAAGTAGCATTCCCGAAACGGTCATCGGGATGCAATAATTTAGGGGCATGGTAAATGGTCTGTCCGTGACTGGCCAGCAGATCAACTTCAGCAGGTGCAACCTTCCATTTCTTCAGGCAATCGAGTATGATAGCCGCATGTTGCTGTGCCACCCAGCCGTTGAGTACACATACTTTTTCGAGATCAACGGTCCTTTTAGAAAAAACGGAACGGATCTCTTCTTTAAAATCTTCAGCAAAAGGAACGGTATCAAAATGCAGGATCTCGATCCGGGTATCATGCCCGCTGCCGGTAAACCGGCATAATGCCACATCCAAACCATCCAGCGAAGTACCGCTCATTAACCCGATGATCAACCGGGAATCTGCTGCGGCAATTTTGCACAATTTGTTTAAGTTTCTGTTCATTTTTGCGGCTTTTTGTTGATATAGATAACAAACACTGCAACAATTTGCAGCTTTTTATTTGTTTTCTGAAAAAAAATGCAGAAATTGATCGACAATTAACTGCTTGCAATGCTCAAAAAAGAACGCCAGGCCTATATTTTACACCAGGTAAGCCTTCATAATAGTGTGCTTTCTGCCGACCTCAGCACATCCATTCATGTTTCCGAAGATACGATACGCCGTGACCTCAACGAATTGGCAGAAAACGGCAAAGTGATCAAAGTGCATGGGGGTGCTTTATCTAAATCCTTTAACAGCTTTTACCTGCGTTCTGATGTCTATAATGCAGACAGTAAGAAGATCATTGCCGAAAAAGCCGCTTCCCTGATCAAAGATGGGATGTTCATATTAACGGGAGGGGGAACAACGATCATTGAAATGGCGAGATTATTGCCAGAGAACCTGAAAGCCACTTTTTTGACCGGCAGTATCCCTGCAGCCTATGAATATTCGCAGCACCCGAATATTGAAGTGATTTTTATCGGGGATAAGATCGCCAAGAAATCGCAGATAGCCGTGGGTGGAGAAGCCATTACGCGCATCAAACATATTAAGGCTGATCTCTGTTTTCTGGGTATCAATGCACTCGATCCGGAAAATGGTATCACCGACAATGACTGGGATGTGGTTCAGGTAAAAAAAGCCATGATCGAATCTTCTGCCCAAACTGTTGTATTAACGATCTCTGAAAAATTAAATTCCCATCAAAGCATCCGCATTGGCGGGTTAGATGAGATAGACATATTGATTACTGAGCTGGATCCGGCAGACCATCTGCTGGATCCGTTCAGGTTAAACAGCTTAACCATTCTTTGATTTATCACTAATAAAAACTGCGCTATGAACACAATCATTCACAACGGCTACAGTAAATGGAAAAGGATCTGTTTACTAATGGCCATCACCCTGCTTACCGCCTTTACCTATGGGCAGGTACGCATCTCCGGAAAGATCACCAGCTCTTCCGGTGCCTCAACAGAATCCGTAACGGTTACTGTGAAAGGAACCAAATTCGGCGGTCTTGCCGATAACAACGGAGCCTATAGCTTTACCGCTCCATTAACACCCGGCAAGTACACGATTGTTTTTTCGGGCCTTGGATTTCAGGAGCAGCAAACGGCACTCACTGTTGGTTCTGACAAAAGCTATACAGTAGATGCACAACTGAGCGATAAGATTTCCAAACTGGATGAAGTGGTGGTAACCGGTACTTCAGCCGGAACTACGCGCAGGCAATTGGGTAGCTATATCAGCTCCGTAAAAGCAGATGAGTTAACCAAAGGTGCCACCGGAAATATTTTGGCTTCCTTACAAGGTAAAACAGCCGGTGCACAGATCTCTCAGAACTCTGGAGACCCTGCCGGTGGTATTTCTGTAAGGCTGCGTGGTATCAGCTCGATCTCTTCTTCTTCCGAGCCTTTGTATATCATTGATGGTGTGATCGTGAACAACGGAACCAACCGTGTAACCAATACCTCCGGAAACTACGATGGAGGAAATTTTGTTGGTACGATCGGACAAAGCCGTCTGGTGGATATCAACCCTAACGATATCGAAAGAGTGGAGGTATTGAACGGCGCCGCAGCAGCTGCCATTTATGGTAGCCGTGCCAATGCGGGTGTGGTTCAGATCTTTACCAAGAAAGGAAAAAGCGGTGCACCCAGTATCAGCGTATCGACCGGTTATTTAACCAGCAGCCTGCGCAAGAAACTGGATGTGAATATGGCTCCTATCAAATTTGGCGGACCTACTGATGGTGCCGGTGCACAGACTCAGGATATCTTAACACCTGCATTGACCAATACTACTCCAGTTACCCGTTATGACTACCAGGATTATATCTTCCGTAATGCGATCGGTACCGATAACAATATTGCGATCAGCGGCGGAACCGATAAGACAAAATATTATGTATCGGGTTCTTATTTCTACAACCAGGGTATTACACCCAATACAGATTTTCAACGCTTCAGCTTCCGCAGTAATGTGGACCAGGTGTTGAACAAATGGGCCAGCTTTAACCTAGGATTGAATTATGTAAACAGCAGTGCGAATGAAAAACCCGATGGTAACTCGTTCTTCTCTCCTATGAACTCTGTTACCATCATCGGTAATTTCCACAATATCTGGCAGCGTGATGCATTGGGCAATATCCAGGCGATAGGTGAAAGAGGCCGCGCCAACCCGGTATCTGTGATAGAAGATATCAAACAGAAACAGACCACCAACAGGATCATCGCCAATATGGGATTAAAATTACGCCCGGTAAAACACCTGAGCGTAGATTACACCATGGGTATTGATAACTATTCGCAGAATGGGAATACCTATATTCCACCATTTGCTTATAACGTTAGTACTGCATTCTATGGTGGTGGTGCAAGTCTTGATCCAACACAGAACGGTTATTCAAGCGCAGCCAATAATAATTTCTTTGCGATCAACCACGACCTGAATGCTACGTATAATATTGACCTTACTTCAAAGATCAATTCCGTAACACAGGTGGGTGTATCACAGCAGTATGAAAAGAATAATTACACTTTGTTACAGGGACGTGGTCTCGCCCCATTTGTACAAACCGTAAATGGTGCAAGTACTATTTTACCGGGTGTGGATGACAGAAGCGAGATCTCTGTATCAGGTGCGTATGTTCAGCAGAATTTCAAATACCGTAACCAGCTGTTTGTAACCGGTGCGGTAAGGGTGGATGGATCTTCTGTATTTGGTAAAGACCAGCGTAACCAAACCTATTACAAAGCGAGTGGTAGCTATGTGATTTCAGGAACTGATTTCTGGAGTAAGATGGGTGTATCCAAATGGTGGGACCTGTTTAAAGTTCGTGTAGCCTATGGTGAAAGCGGAAACCTGACAGGTATCGGTGCTTACTCAAGGTTTAATACTTACAGCTCTTCTTCTTACATAGGAAGAACTTCATTAAACTCAAGCAGCACTTTGGCGAATGAAAATGTAAAACCTGAAAGACAGGCAGAAACAGAATTTGGTTTTGATCTCTCCTTCCTGAACAACCGTTTGGGCTTGACCATGAATATCTACAACAAGAAAGTAACCGATCTGCTGATCAACCGCTTTATTGCGCCAACAGCCGGTTTCTCAAGCTTGCTGGATAATTTCGGATCATTAGAGAACAAAGGATATGAATTGGTATTAACAGGTTCACCTGTCGCCAAGAAAGATTTCAAATGGGATATCACCGCTATCTATAACCATAACCGTAACAAAGCCGTAAGTATTGGTCAGTCATTGACCTTATTAAGCACCAATGCCGGAGCACCGGTAGCGATTATTGAAGGACAGCCTATTGGTGTGTTCTATGGTACTTTCTTTGCGGTAGATGGCAATGGCAATATGGTGAAAAACCCCGCAGGTATTCCACAACAGGAAGCCGGAGTTCAAAACAGCACACTGGTTTATACACCGGGAAGAAATAGCTCCACAGGTTTACCAACCGGAGCTACTTTACGTAAGATCATCGGTAACCCGAATCCTGATTTTACCGGTAGCCTCGTGAATGAATTCAGTTACAAAAGATGGGGTTTACGCTTACAGATCGATGCGGTAAGAGGCGGTAATGTTTTCAATGCCGATTTCCGTACACGTCAGGGTGTGGGTAATGGTAAAGTAGCAGAACAGGAAGATCTTGGACAGGTGCCACGTGGTTATGTTGCAGGTATCTATTCCATAGAACAATGGCGTGTAAGCGATGGTTCTTTTACCAAGCTGCGTGAATTATCATTGACCTATAATGTAGGTAAAGTAAAAGGTTTCAGCGATCTGAGTATCAGCTTCAGTGGCCGCATCCTGATTAGCTGGGATAACTATAATGGTTATGATCCGGAAGTGAATGCCGGTGGACAAAGCACCATACTGAGAGGTATTGACTTTGGTGCCACTCCTATCCCACGGACCTTCAATTTTGGAATCCAGGCTAAATTTTAATTCAATCAAAAATGATTTTTATGAAAAAGATATTTCAATCAATACTATACAAGGGGCTTGCAGCGGTGCTGATGACTGCAGGCGGCTGTAAAAAAGATTTCACCAACCCGAC
>CBHRAM010000185.1:0-6998 GCA_966076165.1 uncultured Chitinophagaceae bacterium | reverse complement strand
AGAGACCCTTTCTATTCTGGATCTGTTTGCTCCTTTGTTTACATCGCCGCAGATAAACTGGGTTGGACAAAACCTGAAATACGACATGCTCGTATTAAAATGGTATGGTGTGGAATTAAAAGGAAGCACATTCGATACCATGCTTGCGCATTACCTGATAGAGCCCGAAGGACGCAGAAGCATGGACCTGTTGAGTGCACAATACCTGGGTTATGAGCCCGTGCATATTGATGAGCTGATTGGTAAGAAAGGAAAGACGCAGGGAACTATGCGGGATGTGGAAGTGGAAAAAGTAAAAGAATACGCCGCAGAAGATGCTGATATCACCCTACAGTTAAAACAAGTGTTTGTTCCGCTCCTGAAAGAAAAAGAGGTGCAGCGAGTTTTTGAAGAAGTGGAGAATCCGCTTGTTCGGGTATTGACCGATATGGAGTTTGAGGGCGTAAAGATCGATGTGGGTTTCCTGAATGATTATAGTAAAGAACTGGAAAAAGATGCCAAACAGTTTGAAGAGAACGTATATGCTACCGCCGGTGTTCGCTTCAACCTCGCTTCGCCGAAACAGCTGGGGGAAGTGTTGTTTGAAATTTTAAAGATCGATCCCAAAGCAAAAAAAACAAAAACGGGCCAGTATGCCACGGGCGAAGACGTGTTACAAAAGCTGGCCAACAACAATCCGATCGTTGCAGATATTCTGGGTTTCCGTGAGTTAACAAAACTCAAGAGTACGTATGTTGACGCGTTGCCGCAGATCATCAACAGCAAAACGGGCCGCGTACACACATCGTATGCACAGGCTGTTGCCGTTACGGGAAGGCTGAGCAGTAATAATCCTAACCTGCAAAATATTCCGATACGCAGTGATCGCGGAAGAGAGATCCGCAAGGCTTTTATTCCCCGCGACAATAACCGCGTATTAGTAAGCGCAGATTACTCTCAGATAGAATTGCGCATTGTGGCCGCGATCAGCGGGGACCCCAATATGTGTGAAGCATTTAAACAGGGAAAAGATATTCATACCGCCACCGCAGCCAAAGTGTATAATATTCCTGAAGCCGAGGTTACAAAAGAAATGCGCTACAAGGCAAAGAGCGTAAACTTCGGAATCATCTACGGACAGGGCGCGTTTGGCCTGGCCGATAACCTGGGTATTCCCAGGTCAGAGGCTAAGGAGATCATTGATAATTATAAGAAGGAGTTTGTGGGTATTACTTCCTATATGGAAGACACCATCAAATTTGCACAGGCCAATGGTTATGTGCAGACCCTGATGGGCAGAAAGCGCTGGTTAAAAGATATCAACTCGTCTAATTTCACCGTGCGCGGTTATGCAGAACGAAATGCGATCAACTCTCCGATACAGGGAACCGCCGCAGATATGATCAAACTGGCGATGATCAAGATCCATAATGAAATGAAGAAGGGATCCTGGCAATCTAAAATGATCCTGCAGGTGCACGATGAATTGGTTTTTGATGCGGTGAAAGAGGAAGTTGACGATCTGAAAAAACTGATCCTTAGCAATATGACAAGCGCCATGCTCTTACCCAATGATGTTCCTGTGGAAGCCGAAGTGGGTTCGGGAACAAATTGGTTGGAAGCCCATTGATCTCACCCCCCAACCCCCTAAAGGGGGAGTTAAATAATTACAGAATGACAAACGAGGAAACGATCAACAAGTTTTATACGGCTTTTCAGCAGCTGGATTATGCAACCATGCAATCCTGTTATCACGAAGACGCGGTGTTCAATGATCCTGCGTTTGGATTGCTGGATGCGGCCGAGACCAAAGCCATGTGGGAGATGTTATGTAAACGCGCGAAGGACTTTTCTTTGGTATATGGAAACATCAAATTGCTGGATGAGGAATACACGACCTGCGACTGGACCGCATCCTATCTGTTTTCCAAAACAGGCAGAAGGATCGTAAACAAGATCACGGCGCATATGCGGTTTAAGGATGGGTTGATCATTGAGCATACGGATGCGTTTGATATCTATCGTTGGTCAAGACAGGCATTCGGGTTAACCGGTCTTTTATTTGGCTGGTCCTCTTTTATGCACAAGAAGATACAGCTACAGGCAAAGATCGGTTTGCAGAAATTTATGAACGAGTAGCCGATCAAAAATCACATGAGAGAGAACGCAAGCATTGAACATTCGGCAGCACCAACGACCAACAAAAGAATGCGGACCCAATATAGCATTCCCTTCTCTCTGTTTTTACTTCTCGCTGCTATATAAACGCCGGTCATTCCCAGCAACAATAAACCCAGGACCTGTTTACTGAACGAAATTTCGGGGAGCCCCAGAACGGAACGGTAGCTAAGCATGCTTGCCTTGGGTGATCCGGCATCCATCATAAACCAACGACAGATAGCGTATACGCCGGGTGTAATAAGCAGTATCGCTAGGGCGAGGCTGATTCTGTTTTTCATCTATTTAAGTTAGTGTTTCCTTCTCTGAATTCATCTTTTCTTATATTTAAGGTATGAACTGGACCTTCTTTGTTAAAAGCATCTGGCTGATCGGGGGACGCTATTTTATTATTGCAGGTATTGCCTTTCTTATTTTTTATGTGATCTGGCGCAATCGATTTTTTTACAGGAAGATCCAGAGCCGTTTTCCAAAGAATTCAGATTATCTGCGCGAGATGGGTTATTCCTTTCTAACGATCGCTATTTTCTCTTTTGTTTCGGTGATCCTGTTTAATCATCCGAAAGTTGCACCGCACACAACCCGCTATCTCAATATCAGCGACTATGGCTGGCTCTATTATTTTGCCCTGTTCCCGGTGATGTTTTTTATGCACGATACTTATTTCTATTTCGCGCACAGGCTCATGCATCACAAAAGATTGTTCAACTGGTTTCACCTGGTACACCATAAATCAGTAAACCCCTCTCCCTGGGCGGCGTATGCGTTTCATCCCTTAGAAGCGGTTGTGGAAGTGGGCATCGTCATCATCTTTATGTTTACGATCCCGATCCATAAAACACACTTGCTGATTTTCTTTTTGATGATGATCGTGTACAATGTGTATGGCCATCTGGGTTATGAATTATATCCCAAAGGTTTCAGTAAAAGCATGGTGGGCAAATGGATCAACACCTCGGTTAACCACAACCAACACCATCAATACTTTAAAGGGAATTACGGTTTGTATTTTCTTTTCTGGGACCGGGTTTTCGGAACCGTTCGTGAAGATTATGATGAGCGTTTTGATGCGGTCGCGGCACTGGAGCGACCAGATCGCTAACTACCGGTGTTGTTTAGTATTCTTTTACCCGGGGAAATTCGTGAAACCGTTCAGGCCGCATTGAGCGTCCCGACCGGAGGGTAACTACTTCTTTTTATAGATCGGCACAGTACTGCAGGGTTCGCCGTACATAATGCTCTTTACGTAGGGGCGCAGTTTATTGGTGATCTCCACATAAGCTTCCTGAGGAATGTCTACTTCTCCGCATCCTTTTACCACCACTCTTTTATCTGTAAATTCTTCTCCTTTTACGGAAGCCAGGTTTTTTAATAACACCGTGCTGATCAGTTTTTTTTCATCCCCAAAAACAACGCTGGCGGCAATCGGTTGAAGGTAGCTGGCTACCAGCATATAGGCCCACATCGGAATGATCGCATCGGTGGAACAGGTGATGGCAACATGGGCATTGGCGTATTGGTCCCAATCAGTGGTTTGTAGTGCGGCGCGGAAATCTTTTTCTTTCAGGATCAGTTCCATAAAAAGATACCCTTTCAGGTCGAATGTTTTGATCTCTCCTTTCGGATAATACTCTTCCAGATCAAAACTGATCAGCCCGCTTTCTGCTACTTTATTGACAAACACTTCGCTCATGCCTTTCGTTTTACCCTGCAAAGTTACAACTCCCGGGGAAATCCGGTTTTCGGTATCCGTAAAACAAAAGCCCGTTGCTGTGGGCAACGGGCTCTGTAAATATGCTTGGTGACCGATTAATAGAATTTAGACCGGCTATCCTTGATGGTGGCGGCTTTTTTCAAAGCATCAAAACCACGATAAGAGGACATTTTAGCCGCCTGTATCAGGTTTTGCTTGATGGTTGCTACGTCTGCAATCGCAGCTTTTGCACCATTGCTTTCGATCTTGATAGAAAACACACCTGTTGCTCCTGCAATTGGCTCGCTTGCTTTTCCGGCCAGGCTCTTGTTGAACGCTGCTCCGATAATTTTTGGCTCGCTGCCCACACCGGAAATAAATGGTGCGGCGAAGCTCAGGCTGTCTGCGCGCAGAACCGGTGCTCCGGTGCTCGCAGAATATGATTCCAGAGAATTACCCTTGAATTTGGTTTCAATGATCTGTTTTGCCTTTTTCTCGTTACGCACAATTGTTTCAACGGTTGGCCTTGCTTCGGCAACAGAAATAACACCTGGTTTATTTACTGATGTAACGATGGCAACTACATACTTATCTCCAACCTGGGTGGGTTCAGATACGTCACCGGCACTGTGTTCATAGATCCAGCGAACCAATTGGCGGCTCTGTCCTAATCCGTTTATTGAGAAATCGTTTTGTTTGATATCATTCGCGATCAGGATTTGCCTGTTTTCTTTAAGCGCATTTGCGTTAAAGGCTTTTGCATTTTTTCCTGAAACGGCAAACTGGGCAGCCGCCGTACTGGCAGCGGTTTCTGTTTCGTTGCTGGTAAGGATTGGTTTTGACAGATACGCGATCTTATATACCGGGTTCACATTCTTTTGTCCCAATACTTCCATATAATGATAACCGAACTCTGATTTAACAACACCTTTGCTTCCTACGGGTTTGTCGAATGCAAAATCATTGAAAGCTACGGCCATTTGTCCCTGAGGGAAGAAATCATACAAACCACCTTTGTCTTTGCTTCCCTGGTCATCAGAATATTTGGTAACCATGGCATCAAAACTGGCACCAGCTTTAATAGCGGTTTCAATACTGTCGATCAGTTTTTTTGCAAGACTGTCGGGGCGAACCACCTGTCCGCTTCTTGGATCAACGGTACCAACCAGGATATGACGGACTTTTGCGCTGTCGGGCCACTGTTTGGTTCCGAGCATTTTAGCAACCACATAAGTATTGGCATCGAGGTAAGGTCCGAACAGGCCACCTACCGGCGTTCTTACCAGAGAATCTTTATTCGCCTGCTGCATTCTTGCTTTGCTCACATAGCTATCATAATACGGCATTTCAGAACCCACTTTGGTTAAGAAAGACTGTGCATCTTTTGCAGCAGCAAACTCAGCTTTCAGGCTCAACACCTGGTTAAGTGCGTTGGCAGAATCTGCGCTGCTTGGGGCGGCACTGAAAGCTACATAAGAGATATTACGGGTTTCGTCTGTCTTTTTATACTCTTTTGCGTGTTTGCTTACATAGGCTGCAATCTCATCATCACTCACTTTCGCAGTGCTGTCGCTTACAGAGAGGTATGGCACATATACATAAGAGAAAGAAGTAACGGCATTTTGATCGGCCTGTTGTTTTTCAAGCAACCATTTGGGTACATACGCAGCCTGCATTAACAGGTTCTGGTATTTATTACGCAGTGTTTGCTGGATTGCCGGGGTAATATATACGCTGTTGATCGTTTTGATCTGATCGGCATTCTTGCTTTTTTTCAGCTGCGCAAAAGCCTGGCGGGCATCATTTGCTTTGAATTCGCCTGTTTTAGGGTCTGTAAACTCCTGTTTCAGGGGAGAATTATCGCCAAAAAGGATATCGCTCAGTTCTTTCGGGGAAACCTGGAGACCCAGTTTCTCATATTCCTGTCCCAAAACAACCCTTTCCACTTCCTGGTTCCATAAAGAACCGATCAACTGGTCGCGTTGAGCGCCCTGTGGTCCGTACATACGTTCCTGCATGGCCAATTTCTCTTCAAAATCAGCGCGTTCTATCTTTTCACCATTCACTTTTCCGATCGTGGTGGTATTAGAAAACGTGCTTCCGCCGCGCCTTACACCATCCTGCAGAATAAAGGCAATCAATGCCAGCGCAATGAAACCGAAGAGTATCCACGCACCTTTGTCACGAACCCGTTGAATTACAGACATAATAGTTTAATTAATTAATGATTTTTGTCCCGCTTTTCTTACTTGTTTGGCGGGGGGCAAAAATAAGGGAATAAAACATTAGAACAAATTGTGGAAAACCTATTTAATTGCAGGAAAGACAAGGATTTCCGGTGGAATATTGAATATTGAGCAAGGAATATTGAATGTTGCTGGAAAAGGATTTGAAAAGGGACAGAAAAACGATCCTGCCTACCCCGAAAAGCTGGATTAGAAATCCACATCCGGCTGTGTAAAAAGGTGATTTTCGGTGGAAAAACCATCTTTTTTCGGTTGGGATTGTGGAAAGAGGAGGAATAAACTTTCCTTTTTGGTATCTGTTTCGGGGTTTTAGTGAAACCCACTTGCTGTTTATCCCTGTTAATGCACAGTGCTGTGCCGGTGGATAAGCGAAATGGGAATATGTGAACTGCGTAATCCACGTATGTTAAAAAACAGGATAGATCCTTTATGAATAGCGAAAACATCTGTGGATTGCATTGTTAATATCCGTGGATAAGCTTCAGGTAATTAACTTTGTTCTTTGGGGATAAGTAAGTTTTCCCGATATCCACACCCGTAATAATAGTAGTTAAGTTTTTTAAAAAAGTATTATTAGATACTATTACAAGAGTTATGAACATTGACAAAAATACGATTTCAGAAAAAGGTTTTTTAGATCTCGAGATCGATCCGCGTCTGGATTTATTTGCCGAGATTGAGCGTCTAAAGAAAGAGAAGAATGCGGTTATCCTTGCACATTTTTACCAGGAGCCTGATATCCAGGATGTGGCAGATTTTATTGGCGATAGCCTGGGGCTTGCCCAGAAAGCCAGACAGGCCGATGCTGATATCATTGTTTTTGCCGGCGTACACTTTATGGCCGAAACAGCCAAGATACTCAACCCCACAAAAAAGGTCTTATTACCCGATCTGAAAGCCGG
>CBHRAM010000184.1:0-7028 GCA_966076165.1 uncultured Chitinophagaceae bacterium | reverse complement strand
GCCTTTGCGAGAAATTTTTGCACGCAAAGGCGCAAAGGCGCGGTTTAAACCCCATTCTTTCTTTTTAAGTTATCTTTGCGGTTCCTGTTGAAAAACAGCAATCAGTAAAGACATGAAAAAACAACGTACCGACAACTTCGACAAGTTTGCCAACCAGAAAAGAGGCAGCGCCGTAAAAGAAGCTTTCCGCCAGGAAAAGAAGAAGATCAAATTAGAAGCCCGCGCCGCAGGTGAAGAAATGCGGAAAAAGAAGATCGAGAAGCTTCGGGGCATTTCGAGTGAAGAAACCAAGCCGCAGGAGTCAAGGTTCAAGAAACAAGAACCAAGGGCAAAGGAACAAGGACCAAGAAAGAAGGCACAGGATACAAGAAGAAAGCCTCAGGATCTTACTGATGCCAGGCCTGATGTACCCGGCAAGAAAAAAAGGTTTGACAAAAGAACCTTAAAACCTCAAACAGAAAGAACAACCACAGACTTCAAACCACAAACTGCAAACGCCGCTCCAACAGAGCTGATGCCATTGAACAAGTTCATTGCTCACGCAGGTGTTTGCGGAAGGCGTGAAGCTGCGGAGCTGGTGAAAGAGGGGAAAGTAACCGTTAATGGTGATAAGATATTTGAACCGGGTTATAAAGTAGCCGGCCATGATAAAGTGATCGTAAAAGGCAAACAGGTTTTTCTGCAGAGAAATTCGGTATATATTTTATTGAATAAGCCAAAGGATTTTCTTACTACCTCTAATGATCCGCAGGGAAGGAAGACGGTATTGGACCTGGTGAAACATGCTACCCAGGAAAGGGTATATCCGGTTGGACGATTAGATAGAAACACCACCGGTGTTTTGTTACTGACCAATGATGGTGAGCTGGCACAAAAACTTACCCACCCTTCTTTTGAGATCAAAAAGATCTATGAAGTAACCCTTGATAAAGCTGTTACGAAAAAAGACCTGGATGCTATTATGTCGGGTATTACCCTGGAAGATGGTATGGTGCAGGCTGATGCAGTGGGTTATGCAGACCCTAAGGACAAGACCGTTGTGGGAATTGAGATCCACAGTGGCCGTAACAGGATCGTGCGCAGGATCTTTGAACATCTTGGGTATGATGTAAAATCGCTGGACCGTGTGATGTTTGCCAATCTTACCAAGAAAAATGTGGAAAGAGGCAAATGGCGTTTACTGCAGGAAAAGGAAGTGCGCTTATTGAAGTTCATGAATAAATCTTTCCTGAGAAAAAATAAGGACAGCAAGGATAACACGATCACATCCAGGAGAAATCCGGCCATTGATGGTAAAGAAGATTTTTCCGACTAATTCATTCGGCACATTACCAACAGAATTTCAGTATGCATTTAGATATCATTTTCGAGAACGATAGTTTTATCGCTGTTAATAAACCTTCGGGGTTATTGAGTATCCCCGACAGGCTGGGACAGGAAGAATCCCTAAAAGATATCCTGAAACAAAAAAGAGGCGAGATCTATACGGTGCACCGTTTAGACAGGGATACCAGTGGTGTGATCGTATTTGCCAAAACAGAAGAGGCACACAAGCAGCTCTCACAGTTGTTTGAAGGGCGTGAGATGGAAAAGTATTACCAGGGATTGGTGTATGGACAGATGGTTAACCCATCGGGCAATATTGATGCGCCCATTATGGAACATCCCGGGAAAGCCACCCGGATGATGACACATGCCAAAGGAAAAGTATCGTCAACAGATTATGAAGTACTGGAATCATTCCGTTTATACTCATGGGTAGAATTCAGAATTCATACGGGCCGTACGCACCAGATCCGTGTGCATATGCAGCATATCGGACACTCCATTGTATGCGATGAGATTTATGGTGACCCCAAGCCGATGTTATTATCGGCCCTGAAGAAAAATTTCAAACTATCCAAAGCTGCCGAAGAGGAGAAACCGATTCTGGCCAGGCTGGCTTTACACTCTCACAGGCTGAAATTTACTTTGAACGGGGAAACTTTTGAGCTGGAAGCCCCATTGCCAAAAGATCTCAGAGCAGTGTTGCAGCAGTTAAGAAAACTCAAAAAATAAGGATCAATACTTTTCTGTCCATTTGAAGTGTTCATTGTAAACAGCCGATTTATTTTTTCGGATATAATCAATATAGGCCTGAGCAACCAGGGAGAATTTTTTCTTTTTCAACCAGACCAGCATCCAGTTGGAATGGATCGGAAATCCTTTTACAGGAATGATCTGTAATTCCTTTTCTTTCAATTCAGATTTCATGCTTAACAAAGAAAGGACAGAACAACCGAGCCCTGCCATCACAGCCTGCTTAACGGCCTCACTGGAGGTAAGTTCCAGTTTTACTTTTGGCACCACATGAACATTTTTAAAATACTGCTGCATTTTATAACGTGTACCCGAGCCTTCTTCGCGAAAGATCAAAGGGATCTTATCAAATACCGATTTGGTAAAGGGTTTATTTGAATGGAAGCCCGCATCAGGCGAAGCAGCAAGAAATAATTTATTAGGCATCAATGTCTCGTGTGCAACAGACAGGTTTTCAGGTAAAACAGATACCAGAGAAAAATCCACTTCATTATTCCCCAGGCTCTCGATCACTTTTGTCCGGTTGGTAACATCCATCCGGATATCCACATCAGGATTCTCTTTGATGAAATGTTTCAGGTAATACGGCATTACATATTTGCCGGTTGATACCACTGATATTTTTAATCGCCCGGATAATATACCCCGAAAGTTTTGTGTACGATAAGTGATACCCGAAACATCTTCCAGTATCTTATCTGCGATCTGGAATAGTTCCCGGCCAAAATCGGTTACATATAATTTTCTTCCGATCACTTCCGTAAGTGGCACATCGAACTGGTCCTGCAGATTTTTCAACTGAATGGAGACAGCGGGTTGTGTCATATTCAATTCTTCAGAGGCTTTGGTAATACTTTCCTTTTCGACCACTACGGTGAATACTTTAAGTTGATGGAGGGTGAAATTCATAAACAATTTTTATGTATTATATAATAAATATAAATAAAAATATATGATTTACCCACCTCACTTTTGTGCTGTAAAAAAAACACTATGAAAAAAATAACTGTAGCCAGGGGTGATGGTATCGGCCCGGAAATCATGGATGCCACTTTACGAATCTTACAAGCCGCAGGTGCGCAACTGGACATTGAAGAGATTGAAATAGGCGAAAAAGTGTATCTGCAGGGTAACAGCGCCGGGATAGAACCCGAAGCATGGGACTCTTTACGTCGCACAAAGGTCTTTCTCAAAGCACCCATCACTACCCCGCAGGGAGGTGGTTTTAAAAGCCTGAATGTGACTACCCGGAAAGTACTTGGGTTGTATGCCAATGTAAGGCCCTGTGTTTCTTATCACCCCTTTGTACAGACCAAGCACCCTGTTATGGATGTAGTGATCATCCGCGAAAATGAAGAAGACCTTTATGCAGGCATTGAACACCGCCAGACAGACGAGGTATACCAATGCTTAAAACTGATATCACGTCCGGGTACTGAGAAGATCATCCGTTATGCCTTTGAATATGCGAAAGCATACGGACGTAAAAAAGTAACCTGTTTTACCAAAGACAATATCATGAAAATGACCGACGGGCTTTTTCACAAAGTATTTGATGAAGTGGGTGCAGAATATCCTGAAATTGAAAAAGAGCACTGGATCGTGGATATTGGTGCAGCCAAACTGGCCGACACACCCGAGTTATTTGATGTAATTGTAATGCCAAATCTCTACGGAGATATCTTAAGTGATGTTGCTGCACAAATTACCGGTAGCGTAGGACTGGCCGGCAGTGCCAATATAGGTGATGGCTTTGCCATGTTTGAAGCCATACATGGTTCTGCTCCCAAAATAGCCGGCACCAATAAAGCGAACCCTTCGGGGCTGTTATTGGGGGCCATTCAGATGCTGGTTCATATAGGCCAGACCGAGGTTGCTGAAAAGATACAGAATGCCTGGCTCAAAACGCTGGAAGAGGGTGTACATACCGCGGATATTTATAAAGAAGGTGTTTCGAAGGAAAAAAGAGGTACGCAGGAATTTGCAGATGCGGTAATTGAAAGGCTGGGCAAAAAACCTGACCTGCTTACACCGGTAAAATATGCAGCTGCTATCGCCAATTTCAATATTAAAGTAACCGAACATAAGCCGGCAAAAAAAGAACTGAAAGGGGTTGACGTATTTCTGTATGCTGCCAATGTTTTACCTGATAAGCTCGCAGGCCTGATAAAAATTGCCACCCTCGATGAAGAACTACAGCTACAAATGATTACCAACCGGGGTACCAAGGTCTGGCCCAATGGTTTTCCTGAAACTTTTTGTACCGATCATTGGCGTTGCCGGTTCAAAAAAAATGAAGGCAGGAGCGCTGTTTCTTTTGATAAGATCTTAACCCTTTTGAACCAATTACATATAGGCGGCTTTCAGGTCATTAAAACTGAAAATCTCTACTATTTTGACGGAGAGCCGGGTTTTACGGCAGCACAGGGACAATAATTAATTTAAAAATTTACGAAATATGGAAATACAACTCATCAATGGCCGGTTTTCTGTAGAAGAAGCTGAACAATTACTTACCGCCATTGTTAAAGTAAAAATCGCTTTTCACGAAGAAAAAATAAACACAAAAGATAAAACTGAGGAAGATATCAAGCATTCCGAAAGCCGGATACTCCAGTTGGAACGGACGCTCAGGAATGCCATAGAAAAACTGAAACAGAATAACCGGAAGGAAACGAATATTCAGGCGCATATTGAAGTGAAGTTCCCTCCACAAATAGGACAATAAACAGAGCCCCATGGCAAACCGGACCAGTATACGTGATTTATTCAGAAAATTCTATTCGGTGCTGATCACCGATAAGAAAGATATCTATGCGATCTATATGTTCGCGATACTGGCCGGTTTGATCCAGCTCTCCTTACCCCTGGGCATACAAACGATTATCAATTTTGTTATGGCGGGCTCTGTTTCAACGTCCATTGTTGTATTGATTACCCTTGTGGTATGCGGCACTTTCTTAAACGGCCTGTTACAGGTGAGGCAACTGGAAATAACCGAAAAACTGAAACAGAAAATATTTCTGCGCTATGCATTCGAATTCAGTAATGTACTACCCAGGATCAATGTTGAGAAAATAGATGGCCATCACCTGCCGGAATTAAGTAACCGTTTTTTTGATACCCTGTCTTTGCAAAAAGGAATAGAAAAGATCCTGCTCGATCTGCCGGCTTCGGTGATTCAGATCCTTTTCGGGCTATTGCTCTTATCCTTTTATCACCCGATATTTATCGCATTCGGTGTCTTGTTATTATTGATCGTTGTATTGATACTCCGCTTTACCTCTCCCAAAGGCTTAAACCTTGCCATGGAAGCCAGCAGTTATAAATATAGCGTGGCTGCCTGGCTACAGGAAACGGCTCGTTTGGTAAAGACCTTCAAATATGCCAAAGATGGTATGCTGCACATCCAGAAAACGGATGAAGGGGTGAGTGGTTACCTGGATGCAAGAACCGCCTATTTTAAGATCCTGCTGATACAATTCTGGAGCCTGATCAGTTTCAAGATCATTATAACGGCTGCCATGTTAATCCTGGGGAGTTTTCTTTTGGTTAACCAGCAGATCAATGTAGGGCAGTTCATTGCTGCAGACATTGTGATCATCGCTATTATCAGCTCAGTAGAAAAACTCATCATCAGCCTCGACAAAGTATATGATACACTTGTGTCTGTAGAAAAACTCGGGATCATTACTGATGCGGAAACAGAGAGCAGTGGCTCGGTTACATTACCTGCCATCAGCAAAGGCGTTGCTATCGAATGTCAGGAACTGAATTTTTCTTATCCGGATGGGAAAAATGTATTAAAGCATATACAGTATTCCATTCAACCCGGGGATACCATACAGATCACCGGAAGATCAGGTTCGGGCAAATCAACCTTATTACGTTTATTAACCGGTACTTTCAGCCGGTTTTCGGGCAACCTGCTGATCGATGGGATTCCTATCGGCAATTATAACTTACAAAGCCTTCGCTCACAAACCGGCGTATTGCTTAATAACCAGGACATTTTTCACGGCACCCTTCTGGAAAATATCACATTGGGCAATAGAGATATACAGATCCCAGACATTCTGCAGCTTGCCGAAACAACCGGTTTTATTCATTTTATCCAGTCAGATAAGATGGGGATAGATAGAATTTTAGATCCCTTTGGTAATCGTTTACCCAGGGAGATCAAGCAACATATTCTCTTAATGCGGGCCTTATTGGGTAAACACCGCCTATTGTTGCTGGAAGATCCCTTCAGTTGTTTTGATGCCGGCACGCAGGAGATTTATCACACATTGCTCAAGAATTTTTCGGAAACAACCATTCTGATTGCTTCAGAAGACCCGGGTCTTTCGGCTATATGCAACCATGTTTTTTATCTCAGTAATGGAGAACTTCAAATCGTAAAATAGTTTATGGCCAGTTATATTCATACAGATATTGAGACAGCATCCATACAAGACGGTTTGCAATCGTTCCGGAAAGTATACCGCATCAGCAAAAAAAGCAATGTACAAAAATGGTTAGTGGGTATTGTCGCTTTTCTTTTATTGACCCTTTTTCTACCCTGGACGCAGAATATCCGGGCAAAGGGAACCGTAACCACTTTGCGGCAGGAACAAAGGCCACAGGAATTGAACACTATTATTGCGGGTCGTATCATCAAATGGTATGTAAAAGAAGGTGACCATGTGAACGAGGGTGATACCATACTACAGCTGGGTGAAGTGAAAGTAGACTATTTCGACCCGCAACTGGTTAACAGAACCAAAGAGCAGATAACAGCCAAAGAACAAAGTAAGCAGGGGTATCTTGATAAGACCACTACAGGTGAAACACAGATGACGGCTCTCGCAGAAGGCCGAAAATTAAAATTATCGATACTCGAAAATAAAATACTCCAACAGCAATTAAAGATCAGCAGCGATAGTATTGATCTGATGGCTGTAAACAAC
>CBHRAM010000183.1:0-7031 GCA_966076165.1 uncultured Chitinophagaceae bacterium | reverse complement strand
CGGTTGACAAACAAAAAATACAAACTTCAAACTGCAGCATATGTTAGATGCAAAAATTCCTGCCGGGCCTTTAGATGATAAATGGGTGGATTATAAAGGGCATTGTAAACTGGTGAACCCGGCCAATAAACGCAAGCTGGAAGTGATCATTGTAGGTACCGGTCTGGCCGGCGCTTCTGCAGCAGCTTCTTTGGGAGAACTGGGTTATAAAGTAAAAGCGTTCTGCTTCCAGGATTCTCCCCGCCGTGCGCACTCAATTGCTGCGCAGGGTGGTATCAATGCGGCCAAGAATTACCAGAATGATGGCGACAGTGTGTTTCGTTTGTTTTATGATACCATTAAAGGTGGCGACTACCGCGCACGTGAAGCCAATGTGCATCGTTTGGCAGAAGTGAGTGCGAATATTATTGACCAGTGCGTGGCACAGGGCGTTCCTTTTGCACGCGAATATGGTGGATTACTGAGTAACCGTTCTTTTGGCGGTACACAGGTACAGAGAACTTTTTATGCTGCCGGACAAACCGGTCAGCAGTTATTGATAGGTGCTTACCAGGCTTTAGAGCGCCAGGTGGCATTGGGTAATGTAAAAATGTACAGCAGACATGAGATGCTCGAAGTAGTGACAATCGATGGCAAGGCCCGCGGTATCATTGCCCGCGACCTGGTGAACGGTACTTTGGAAAGACATTTTGGCCATGCGGTATTATTATGTACCGGTGGTTATGGTAACGTATTCTATTTATCCACCAATGCCATGGGCAGCAATGTTACTGCGGCATGGAAAGCACATAAGAAAGGCGCAGCCTTTGCGAATCCTTGTTTTACACAGATCCACCCTACCTGTATTCCGGTGAGTGGCGATCATCAGAGTAAGCTGACCTTGATGTCGGAATCGCTGCGTAATGACGGACGCATTTGGGTACCGAAAGCCAAAGGCGATAACCGCAAAGCGAGTGAGATCCCTGAAGAAGAAAGAGATTACTATCTGGAAAGAAGATACCCTGCATTTGGTAACCTGGTACCACGTGATGTGGCATCAAGGGCCGCCAAAGAAAGATGTGATGAAGGATATGGTGTAGGAACCAGCAAACAAGCGGTATACCTTGATTTCAGCGCTGCCATTATCCGTTATGGAAAAATTGAAGCGGGTAAAGAAGGACGTGATAATGTAGGCGAAGCCGAGATCATTACCATGGGTAAAGAAGTGGTGAAAGAGAAATACGGTAACCTTTTTGACATGTATGAAAAGATCACCGGTGAGAACCCTTATGAAGTGCCGATGCGCATTTACCCTGCCGTACACTATACCATGGGTGGATTATGGGTGGATTATGAATTACAGACCAATGTTCCGGGATTATATTGTTTAGGGGAAGCCAATTTCTCCGACCACGGTGCGAACCGTTTGGGTGCTTCTGCCCTGATGCAGGGATTGGCCGATGGATACTTTGTGATCCCTTACACCTTAGGTAATAGCCTGGCGGATGAGATCTATGCTAAGGCGATTGAGACCAGTCACCCCGCTTTTGAACAGGCCGAAAAAGAAGTCAGCGACAGGATCAATACCTTAATGAATATTAAAGGAAAACAGACCGTAGAAAGTTTCCATAAGCGTTTGGGTAAGATCATGTGGGACAAATGTGGTATGGCCCGTAACGAAAAAGGATTACAGGAAGCCATCACCGAGATCCAGGCTTTGAAAAAAGAATTCTGGAGCGATGTGAAAATTCCGGGCGAGATCAATGAAATGAATCCTGAGCTGGATAAAGCCAACCGTGTTGCCGACTTTATTGAATTAGGCGAACTGATGTGTAAAGATGCCCTGAACAGAAATGAAAGCTGCGGTGGCCATTTCCGTGAAGAATACCAAACACCGGATGGGGAAGCTTTGCGTGATGATGCCAACTACATGTATGTAGCTGCATGGCAATACAAGGGTGAGAGTAATTGGGAACTGAATAAAGAACCGTTGGTTTACGATGTTATTAAACCGACGCAACGGAATTATAAGTAGTAACCCCCAACCCCCGGAGAGGGGGCTTTGGAGGAAGAAGAAACCTATTCTTATAAACTAAACAAATTCCCCCTTCCAGGGGGACGCAAGGGGGTAAAAGATGGAGCATTACACAATGAATCTGAACCTGAAAGTCTGGAGACAAAAAAACTGCAAAAGCAAAGGCGAGTTCAAACTGTACAGGGTTGAGAACATTTCTTCGGAAATGAGCTTTCTTGAAATGTTTGATGTGCTGAATGAGCAACTGATCCGTGACGGGGATGACCCGATCACTTTTGATCATGATTGCCGTGAAGGGATCTGTGGTGCCTGCTCTATGTATATCAATGGTAAACCCCATGGCCCATGGCAGGCGAATACTACCTGTCAGCTGCATATGCGTGCTTTCAATGACGGCGATACCGTTGTGGTAGAACCCTGGAGAGCCGATGCTTTTCCGGTGATCAAGGATCTGATGGTAGACCGTAGTGCGTTTGACCGTATCATTCAGGCCGGCGGTTATATCAGCGTGAATACCGGTAATGCGGTGGATGGTAATTCACTCCCAATTCCGAAAGATGATGCAGATGCTTCTTTTGCAGCAGCTATGTGTATCGGTTGTGGAGCCTGTGTTGCGGCTTGTAAAAACAGCAGTGCGATGTTGTTCCTCAGTGCCAAAGTTTCTCACCTCGCTTTACTCCCACAGGGTAACCCTGAGCGTAAAACCCGTGTGATGAATATGGTGGCTCAGATGGATAAAGAAGGGTTTGGTGCCTGCACCAATACCGGCGCTTGCGAAGCAACCTGTCCGAAAGAAATTTCACTAAGCAATATTGCGAGGTTGAACCAGGAATATTTGATGGCGGGCTTAACTGAGAAGTGATACCCCCAGCCCCCTGAAGGGGGAGTTAAATTCTTACTATAGTAAAACGAGTGTTTCAATAATGAAACACTCGTTTTGTTTTAAGAACTAGCTTTGTATTCAATTACTAACTACTAATTATTAATTACTAATTAACAGTGTCTAATTCTTACTTCCAGTTCAAACAATTCACCATCCACCAGGACAGGTGTGCGATGAAAGTCTGCACGGATGCCTGTTTGTTTGGAGCATGGATTGGAGAACAAGTAAGAAGTACAAAGTACGAAGTACGAAATATGCTGGATATTGGTGCCGGTACCGGGTTATTGAGTTTGATGCTGGCGCAACAGACCGCTGCTCAGATTGATGCGATCGAGATGGATGAAACGGCAGCCGAGCAGGCGGGAGATAATTTTGAAGCTTCTCCCTGGAAAGAGCGTTTGCAGGTAATTACGGGTGATGCAAAGTTTGTGCACCTTGGTAAAAAATATGAGCTGATCATTTCCAATCCGCCATTTTTCGAGAATGACCTAAAGAGTGAGGACACCAAAAGAAATCTGGCCTTGCATAGTGAGCAGTTGAGCCTGCAGGAATTATTGTTGGTGATCCAATCTCATTTAGCACCAAATGGAAAATTTGCGGTGCTCCTGCCCTATCACCGGAAAGATGTTTTTATCCGATTAGCGGGCAATGAGGGATTTTTTTTGGAAGAATCTATTTCTGTAAAACAAACTCCTAAGCATACATTTTTCAGAGTGATGCTTTTGTTTTCTGCTGTTGAAGTTGCATTGGCAGAAAAAGAAATCATTATTCGTGAGGGTGAAGCATACTCAAATGATTTTATTTCTTTGCTGAAGGATTACTACTTAAAACTATAATCTCTCTGCGTTTAACTCTGCCCCTCCGCTACTCCGCGGTTGGAAAAAATCCTGAAATTGGTAATTGCCGCTATTCATAACCCTTGCCAACCGCAGAGGCACGAAGAACGGGGAGTTTTCGCAGAGAGTTAATGGTTTGCGTAGTCGTAGAGATAACTGAAGGCTTCTGTTAATTTTCCATCTCTTAAGATCGTTGCCTTTTCGATGGTTGGACTGCCGCCTTTACGGATATCATCCAATACATATTTGATCAGTTGCTCTCCAAAGAAACGGCTGGCATCTCGGGGTAATTCGTTGGGGAGATTGCCTACGGCCATGAGATCGACACTGCCGGGTAAAAAAGGTGCTGTTTTTTCTCCGCTGAGTTTATCCACCCCATACACCGGATCATCGATCGTAGCATCGCCGAGGTTGCAGGGGATACTTCCGTTCTTATCATCCGTAATATCCGCGATCACCTGTATGCGAAAATCAGGTCTGCTCAAGGTTTCCATGGTAAACAGGCGGGGAATATCCTGTTCCCAGTAGATCCCGTTCATGAGTACATCTGTGTGTTTACAGAATTCTTCGAATACACATTCATATTGAGCCGCATGTGCATGAAAATCCTCACGGTTGTATTTACCCGTTTGTTTATGGCGATAGAGATCATTCCCTTTGAGATGTACATATACAGGATAGGTAAAACTGCGTGAGAGGTATTCATCGGGTTCCACTTCCTGAACATCCATCAGGTTCATCACTTCCAGGATCCCATGCGCCACACGGCCACTGCCGGTTACCGCTATTTTAATAGGTGGCAGTTTCAAACCAAAATACGTATGGATCAGTTCACGATAATCTTTTACACCGGCTACCCTGTCTAGATGGAAAGCTTTTGTCCGGTTACCATAGGTCATGATCCCGTTATGCGCCCCCACGATCCCCGCAAAAAAGCCAAAACCGATGATGCGTTGCCCGTCGTTATGTTCCAGGCATTCATAATCTATCAGTGTGATGCGTTTATCCACCATGGCATGCATCAATAACCGGTTATAGGGCTGCTTTTTCTTGGTATGGGAGAAGAAAATGTATTGTTTATCGGCCAGCAGCTGCAAAACCGGCACTTCTTTGATGCCCAAAAGCAGGTTACAGGCACTCAGATCATCCGTTACTTCGATCCCTGCCTGCAGGTACTCATCATCCTTAAAACAGCGGTGGGCTGAGGTTTGTACCAGGATATGTATGTCCGGAAAATGTTTGATCAACCATTTACATTGTGCCGGCGTTAAAGCCACCCGGTTATCTGCCGGAACTTTTCCCTCTCTAATAAGCCCGATGACAAGCATTGTACTAATTTTGCCTGCAAGGTAACTAAAGTTTGTAGTCTGTAGTTTGTGGTCTGTGGTTAATGCCCACTTCTAACCTATTACTTTAAACAACTACAGACCTCAAACTACAAACCACAAACAAACACATGAACTATTTTGAACTATACAACCTACCCATCTCCCTGCAACCAGACTCAGCTCTGGTAAAACAGCGTTTTTATGAGCTGAGCCGTAAATACCATCCTGATTTTTATGGTCAGGGAACCGAGGATGAACAGGCAGAGGCATTGGATAAATCGTCGCTGGTGAATATGGCTTATAAAGTCTTTTTACACCCCGATGAGACCATCAAATATGTGCTGCAATTAAAAGGTTTACTGGAAGAAGAGGAGAAATACCAGCTTTCGCCCGATTTTCTGATGGAAGTGCTTGATCTGAATGAACAGGCCCTGGATGTATCAGAACAGGCGGATGTTGACCGGTTAACGGAATCTATTCACAACTTTCAAAAAGAGATCTATGAGCCCGTGGAAACGATTATTACGCATTATCAGGACGGTATTACTACCGAAAAAGAACTGCTGCAAGTAAAAGAGTACTATTACCGTAAAAAATACCTTGACAGGATTTTGGCGGGTTTGAGGTGATGCTGTAATATTGCAGCCCCAAGGGTAATTAAAAATTAATAATTACCTATGGAGTCCTAATTACTAATTTTTAATTATTAATTTTTAATTAGAAGAGGCCCAGATGGCGGAACTGGTAGACGCGCTAGACTCAAAATCTGGTTATCGCAAGGTAGTGCAGGTTCGATTCCTGTTCTGGGCACAAAAGCTGATAAAAAGCTTTCACAAACCGTTTAAACAAAGAGTTTAAACGGTTTTTTTTATTTAGAAGATAAAGTGTCTCACCACTAATTTTTTATAAAAACGATCCAATCTGCATCTGCCGGGTTACCCGCTCCTACACTGGGTGTATACAGGAATAATTTGATAGTGGCATTGGGGTTGGTTTTCAGATATTCTCTTACTTTAACCAGTCCCTGAACAGATGACCAGACAGGTGCATAATCAATAGTCAGGTTGCCGGGATTAAATATATTTTCAAAACCGGCTCCGGGATTTACATAATCGGTTGTAGTTACTTTTTCAAATTGATCAGCAGGTAAAATATTCTGAGGGAAATGCATTCTGCCCAGGCCTGCCCAAATGATATCCCCATCAAACAGTAATGTATCCAATTCCTTGTATCTGATTTTTATATACCCAAAATCACCAGGCGCCTTATAGATGGTTGAAAGGGTAAAACCCGAAGTCGTGTTTGGAAAAACAGTTTCTGTTCCCCCTTCAAAAGTATTTGTCAGGTAATCAACTTTCAGCATCAGTACTTTATTATCACTGGCGCCTGTTATACCTGTATCATTTTTTTTGGAACAGGATGCGCATAAACAGATCGCTGTTAAAATAAAAAAGACATATTTATGCATCTAAAGATTTTGTTTGTCGCAAAATAAAGTTACAAAAGATCATGTATGGAAAATTTGACAAAGCCGGGTTATCATATGGTAATGAAGTTTGCTGTTTCTGGCCGGATGTTTCAAAAAAATAGCTGATAAATATCAAAGCACTGTCTGATATAGAATAACAATTACCCGTAAGCAAAAGTAAATTTCGATTGCATTGTTTACAATCAGGGGTTTACTGAAAACCATGAGACAATCCCATTCTCCCGATCTTTATACAGATACAATCAAGTAAGAAAACTTAACATACAATTACACTCAATTATATTAGATTTATGTTACCTTTTAAAAAATGAGACCTATTATGGATAAGAAACAATTCCGCAAAGACATAGAAGCAAAACTGGATACCACATTCGGGCACCTGGCAAAAGGAGCCGATAAGAAATTCAGAAAACTGATCAAAAAAACTTCCCACCTGTTGGCAAATGGTCTTCACAAGCCGGAAACTAAACCGGCAAAGGTG
>CBHRAM010000182.1:0-7067 GCA_966076165.1 uncultured Chitinophagaceae bacterium | reverse complement strand
AAATACAAGGACCGTATTATCTGTAACCTGCCCGTATCCTATCTCGAATGGTTTCAGCGCAAGGGCTTTCCGAAAGGCAAACTGGGCATCTTGCTGGAGACCATGTATGTGATACAGCTCAACGGCCTCGCTTACCTGCTGGACCCGTTAAAAAAGAAATAAGGATTTGAAAGGTGATTGGCAATCTGCAGCTCATGCAAATATTTCTTATATTGAAAAGTATTCTCTTAACAGGTATCATAAAACATATACATCATGAATCGCTCACGCAGATCGTTTATTCAGCAAACGGCAATGGTGATTGCCGGCAGTTCTGTTTTTTCAACATCTTTGTTTGCTGCACCGGCCCCCGGAACCATCACCGGCATTCAGCTATACTCAGTGCGGGATGATATGAAGAAAGACCCGTTGGGTACTTTGAAAGCACTTGCCGAAATGGGTTATCAATATGTAGAACATGCCAATTATATCAACCGTAAATTTTACGGGTATACTGCCACAGAATTTAAAAAAATACTGGATGACCATGGCCTGAAAATGTTAAGCGGGCACACAGTGATGGGTAAGGATCATTGGGACGCATCCAAAAACGATTTTACGGCTGCCTGGAAATATACGGTAGAAGATGCGGCTATTGTGGGACAGGAAATTGTGATCAGTCCCTGGCTGGATGAAAGCCTCAGGAAGAATATGGATGATATGAAACGGTATATGGAGGTTTTCAATAAAAGCGGCCAGTTATGTAAAAAGTCCGGAATGCGTTTTGGATACCATAACCACAATTTCGAATTCAGCCAATCGCTTGAAGGAAAGAAGATCTATGATATTATCCTGGAAAACACAGACCCTTCGCTGGTTGCCCAGCAATTGGATATGGGCAATCTATACGGTACCGGTGCCGATGCGTATGAGATCGTGAAGAAAAATCCGGGCAGGTTCTTATCCATGCATGTGAAAGATGAGATCAAAGCTGCCAAGGGTGAAATGGGTGATGGATACGAAAGTACCATCCTTGGTGCGGGTGTAGCCAACACCAAAGCCATTACCGATCTTGGTAAAAAATCAGGGGGCACATTGCATTTTATTATTGAACAGGAATCTTACCAGGGCAAAACGCCACTGGAATGTGCAAAGCAGGATCTGAAAATTATGAAGAGCTGGGGGTATTAACCTAACCGGCTTAGTTCTTTTGCCAGTCCTGCCTCTACGCTATAGAAAGAGAGAGGCAGGGCTGGTTTATTTTTTATAGATCCCTCTATCCAAAGCATAAGTGATCACTCCCGCAATACTCTTGGCACCGATCTTATCCATGATCCTTGTTCTGTGCCCTTCAACGGTTCTTTTGCTGAGGTTGAGTGCAAAAGCAATTTCTTTACTGGTGCATTCTCTGCAGATCAAACGGATAATATCTTTTTCCCTTTCTGTAAAAGCAATATCAACCCGTATGGGCATCTGGTAACTTTTGGCAACAATATCGGTAAGCCGCTCGGTGATCTCTTTACAGAAATAGGGTTTATGCCGGTAAACCGTATGAATGGCTTCTGAGATCTCATCGGTATCCGCTGTCTTTAACAGATAACCCAAAGCACCGGCTTCGAGCATTTGTAACACGGGTTCCTCCCTGCCAAAAGCAGAAAGCACAATTACCCGGTTACTGATCTTTCTGCGGGCAAGTTCTTTGGTGGCCAGTACGCCATCCATTACGGGCATACCAATATCGGTAAGGATCACATCGGGCGAAAGTTCTATTGAACGCCTGATCAGTTCCTGCCCGTTAACGGCTTCACCTACGATCTCTACATTCTTTACCTGTGATAAAAGGGTTTTTAACCCGGATCTGAAAAGGCAATGATCATCAGCGATCACCACCCTGATATTTCTTGCTTCCATATACAGTTGTTTGAATGGTTTTAACAAATGATGTCCGTCATATACCGAAAGTAGAAACCGCAACAGATCCCCACAAGCGTTAAAACACGGTATTTTCTGTATAGGGGTAACCCATCGTTTTCTTTAGCTGTTAATAATTACGCTTTAAATGTGGAGTATTAAACGTCTATAAAATAGATAGACAGTGTTATTTTATTGAAATTTAAACCCATTACCATTTTAATACTCCCAGGCATATGATCCAGGCCGTTACTTCCGCGTACAAAATGCTGAGTAAGCATGGTTTTGCAGACATTATGCAAAACAGCAGCACAGGTGAAAAATCATTACACGCTACCGCCTTCTTTGATGTGGGCGACACCATCTGTGCATTCGGAGCAAACAAGGTCCTGGATACCCCGAATTATCTAACCGTTCAAACCGGCGAGGACAAACATATTACGCTCGATCCTGAGTTTCTGCAGTATATCAACCATAGTTGTAACCCCAACGTATTCTTTAATACAACCACCATGGAACTGGTTGCATTGAAAGAGATACAGCCCGGTGATGAAATGATGTTCTTCTATCCGTCTACCGAATGGAAAATGGAACAACCCTTTGATTGTTTCTGCGGAACCCACCAATGCCTGCACAGGATACAGGGTGCTTTTTACCTGAGCAAAGCAGAGGCAGGCAGGTACCGGCTTACCGATTTTATTCTTGAAAAACTGAACACCCGAAAGAAGAAATAACCCATGCCTGCTGTTGATGATCTGATTGCTGCAATACCGCTGAGCCGTTTAAAAGTGTGGGTGCTGGCTCCCAGCCTGGTAACACAGGATGCCAATATTGATTACTATTACGATTTTTCGCAAAGCATTGCTGAGTACACCCAAACCTTTGCAGAACTGGGTATTGACTGGCAATGGCAGCCCGTAACCATCCACGATCATGCTTCTGTGATAGAAAAGATCCTGGAAGAAAAAAACAAGGGGATCTATTTTCCCCTGGTATTGAATTTATGTGATGGCGATGAAGTGAATGGAACACCGGGGATCTCCGTTGTAAAACTGCTGGAAGAGAAAGAACTGGTGTATACAGGGTCGGATGAATATTTTTACCGTATCACCACTTCCAAGATCCCGATGAAACAGGCTTTTGATAAAGCAGATGTGGCCAATGCAAAGTGGGAGGCCATTTTATCAAAGGAACAAAACCTGGATGGATTATTGGAAAGGCTTGGAACACCCGTGATCGTAAAACCCGCAGTATCCGGTGGCAGTATGGGTGTGGGTGTAAAGAATGTGGTAACAACTGATAAGGAACTGCAACAACAGGTTGAACAGATGTTTGATGGCTACCGCGGATGGAACCTGGCCGCGGATGGAATTGTGGCGGAAGAATTTATTACGGGGCCGGAGTTTACCACACTGATCGTAGGCTCTTCCCTTTTCCCCGATCAATGTATCGTGTACGAACCCGTGGAAAGGGTATTTCATCCCTCCTTACCCGAAAAAGAAAAATTCCTTTCCTTCGACCGTTTATGGGAGATCTATGAAGAAGAAACGCCTATGCCGGAGAACGAAAATTTTTATGAATACCAATCGCCCGACCCTTCTTTACATGCTGCCTTAAAACAACTTAGCCTCGATGCCTATATTGCAACAGGCGGAACCGGTTATACAAGGGTAGATATCCGCATGGATGCTGTTACAAAACAATTATATGTACTCGAAGTGAATGCCCAATGTGGTTTAAGTGAAGATGAGAATTATACTTCTATCGGTGCTATCTTGCGTGTAAGCGGAAGATCATTCACACAACTGATTGTTGAGATCATCAATGATGCGTTCCGCAGAAAAGAAGTGTTGATCACTCAATAAAAATATTCCATCCAGCTATTACATGAAAGTCTGCGTATTACAACCCGATTACTCAACAACCGCAGTGGATTATCAATATTATGATCCTGCCCGTAACCTTTCCGCCTTATTACCCGAAGCAGAAGTACATCATGTATCACTGAACAAACTCACCACCTACAAACAACTCAAAGCCTTACAGGATAAAGGGTATGATATTTTTGTGAACCTATGCGAAGGCTATCTCGAATGGGAAGTGCCTTCGATCGATGTGATCTATACCTTAGAACTGCTGGGCCTGCCCTATACAGGGCCAACCACCTTACTATACGATCCCCCCAAGGAGCTGATGAAGTACGTGGCTTATTGCGAAGGTGTAGCTACGCCTTCCTATATTTTAATAGACAAGGAAACGGATCTTGAAGCCGCCTGTGCGCAGTTACAGTTTCCGTTATTTATTAAACCTGCCAAAGCTGGTGACAGTTTGGGCGTGGATGAACATTCATTGGTTCACAACAAAGAAGAACTGGCTCAAAAAGTAAAAGCAACATTGATCGATTACCCGCAATTACTTGCTGAAGAATATATTTCGGGCCGTGAGTTCACGGTTTTGATTGCAGGAAATGCAGATGGAAAAACGGCTACCACTTTCAAACCGGTAGAATATATTTTTCCGGCGGGTTTTGCGTTCAAGACCTATGCTTTAAAAACATCCGAGTTGCACCCCGACGCCAATATTCCCTGTAACAACCCGGTAATTGAAAAACAATTACGCGAAGCCGCTGCAAAAATTTTCAAGGGATTCAATGGTGCGGGATATGCACGTCTCGATTTTCGGTTAAATGAACAAGGCCAGCTGTTCTTTCTCGAGATCAATTTTACCTGCTCTGTTTTTTACAGTGATGGATATGAGGGCTCGGCCGATTTTATCTTGAAATATGATGGCATTGGACAGTCGGGTTTTCTTCGTCACATGATCGCCGAAGGCATTGCCCGTTTCCAACGCACACAGAAAAATTATACGATCAAAGGAAATGCGATTGCCGGCTACGGAATCTATGCTACCCGCAATATTCATCCCAAAGAACTGATCTTTACCGGTGAGGGGCGCTCTCAACGCATCATTACCCGTCGTTTTGTAGAACAGAACTGGTCGGAAGAAGAAAAACAGGTTTTTGCACGTTATGCCTATCCGTTAAGTAATGAGGTCTTTCTGCTTTGGGACAATAATCCTTCCGAATGGGCGCCGCAAAACCATTGCTGTGAACCCAATACAGTGTATGATGGACTTAATGTTGTGGCCATTAATCCGATAGCTAAAGGAGAGGAACTAACTCTCGACTATGCCAGCTTTCTGGATGAGCACATGGAACCTTTTCAATGCCGTTGCGGTGCACCCGGCTGTAGGGGATTGATCTCAGGCAAACCGGGAAACTCGGTCACAAGCCGCGAAAAAGCTGCAAGGGATAAACATTGATCGGGCATTTTGTACATTTATAGACCAGCTCCTGTAATAAAATCGGCTCTTCCGGTACTAACAGAATTCTTATATTCATACTCATAAACTTTAACCAAAACCAATCTTATGTCAGACACATTTGAAAATGAAACCAGTACCGAAGTAAAATACGGTAGCCTGAAAACGCTTACGGTATTAACTTTTATCGGCAGTGCCCTTGCGTATCTGGGTAGTTGCTGGAGTTTTTTCAAGGCAGAGTCCAGTGTAACCGAGATGGAGAAGAATATGGCTAACCCGGATATGCCCGATTTTGCTAAAAAAATGATGACACCAGAAGCACTTGAGAACCTCAAACTGCTGGCGGCTAACAAATGGCCCGTTTTTATTCTTGGGCTTGTAGGCACCACATTATGTGTAGTAGGTGCCATACAGATGCGCAAGCTGAAGGCGCAAGGCTATTATCTGTGGCTGATCGGCGAAACCCTGCCTTTGATCTCTACCCTGATATTTATTAATGCGGGAGCTCTTTTCTCAGGCTTTAATATTATCGGGCCCATCATCTATGTTTTATTTGTGGTGCTATATACCCTGCAGAGAAAATACCTGATCAATAAATAGACTTTCTCAGAAAAAGTAAAGCCGGTGAAATCCATTCACCGGCTTTTTATTTACCCTAAAACTTGCCAAGAGACATTGCCCGAGCTGTTTCTGCACACTCCCTGTATAAGCGGTTGGTTTTTCATAGGATACCGCCCCCGTTTCAGGAAGAATCTGATCTGCTGTCCGATCAACACTGTAAAAAAAGTAAAAACCCCTGACCCGGCGACCGGGTAAAACACCCCTTTTTTTGCGTATAAATACCCTTTCTCTGATGAGGCTTTTCCACGTTATCTTGCAGGGTTATTAAAAAACCCGGGGTTGTTTTCATGAAGACCATTGCCACACCACATAAAATATTAGAATCTGTTTTTGGTTATCCCGCATTCCGGCATAACCAGGAAGAGATCATTGACCAGCTGCTGAAAGGGAAGGATGCCGTAGTGTTGATGCCCACCGGTGGGGGTAAAAGCCTCTGCTACCAGGTGCCTGCTTTGTGTTTGCCGGGTGTGACCATTGTGGTGAGTCCGCTGATCGCATTAATGAAAGACCAGGTGGATGCGCTGGTATTGAGTGGGGTTAAAGCTGCATTTTTAAACAGCACCCAAAGCAGTGGCGAGCAATCTGCTATTCTGCAACAGTTACGCAGGAACGAATTGAAGCTTTTATATGTGGCACCGGAAAGGCTGGTGGGAGGTGATATTCCCTTTCTGCGATTTCTGCAGGAGATTCCGCTTTCCTTATTTGCCATAGATGAAGCACATTGTATCAGTCAGTGGGGACATGATTTCAGGCCGGAGTATCGTGTACTCAGTCAATTAAAAGAAGCTTTCCCTAATATACCCGTGATCGCGTTAACCGCAACGGCCGATTCACTTACCAAGAACGATATCATCCAACAGCTGCATATCAAAGACTATCGCGTTTTTGAGAACAGCTTTAACCGTCCCAATATTGCGTATTACATCAAACCCAAAAAAGGATATTTTGATGTACTTGTAGATTACCTGCATGCACATGTTGACGATAGTGGTATTATCTATTGCTTAAGCCGTAATGCTACAGAAAAACTTGCCGAAGATCTCCGGGAAGAAGGTTTTAGTGCTGCTGCATATCATGCCGGCCTGGAAAAAAATACACGTGATGAAAGACAGGACCTGTTTCTGAAAGATGATATTAAGATCATGGTGGCCACGATTGCTTTTGGCATGGGGATCAATAAAAGCAATGTACGTTTTGTGGTGCATGCCGATCTGCCAAAAAACATTGAAGGTTAT
>CBHRAM010000181.1:0-7087 GCA_966076165.1 uncultured Chitinophagaceae bacterium | reverse complement strand
TTTTATTATGGTTTTTTTAAAAATACTTGGTAACCCCCGGCACAGCTACAGGATAAAATCCATCTGCATTGGGTAATACCGGTGGTAAAGCATCAAAACTGTATTCTTTCGGATGAATATCGATACCGGAATTGATGGCTTTATCCCAGTCGATGATCTGACCGCTGTAGGTGGCCATTCTTCCGAGGATAGAGGTCATGGTACTTTTTGCGCCATTCTCCGCATCGGCAAATTTGTATTCGCCTTTGGCTATTGCGGCAAAAAGTTCTTCATGTTCTACCTGGTATGGATCGGGTTCACCTTTTTTGGCAAACTGGTAAACAACATTTCCTTTGGCATCTGTGATAGCCGCTTTACCGCATTGAATGGATCCTTTGGTACCTACTAATAATTCATCCACACGACTCATCGTTCCGGGAATATGTCTGCACTGGCTATTCAGGATGGAACCATCTGCATAGGTATACTCTACAAAGTGGTGATCAAAGATCTCACCATGGTCTTTTCCTTTTCTAACCTGACGTCCGCCCATACCTTGAGCTTTTACCGGGTATCCCCCTTTGAACCAGTTGATCACATCCAGGTTGTGAATATGCTGTTCTGTAATATGATCGCCGCAGAGCCAGTTAAAATAATACCAGTTACGCATCTGGTATTCCATTTCTGTCTGATTATATTTCCTCGGCCTTACCCAAACACCATCGTTGTTCCACCAGGCCTGTGCAGAAGTGATATCACCGATCATCTCTTTTCGTTTGAAAAGCTCGCGATAAGAATTCTGGTAATGTCTTTGTAAACCCACCACCACATTCAGTTTCTTTTGTTTGGCAATGGCGGCAATAGCCAATACTTTTTGTACACCGGCAGGATCTGTTGCTACCGGCTTTTCCATGAATACATGTTTATTCTGTTTGATGGCTTCTTCAAAATGAATAGGGCGGAAGCCGGGAGGGGTAGCGAGGATCACCACATCTGCCAATGGGATCGCTTTCAGGTAACCATCAAAGCCACTGAACCTTCTTTCATCGGGAACGTCTACATTTTTTTTCGCAGCAGCCATTGCCGGACTATCACCGCTATCTGCTGTGGTAAGCGATTTATAACATTTATCAATATTATCGCGGAAAGCATCTGCCATCGCTACGATCTTTACATTCTGTTTACTGAGCAGGGCCTGCATAGCGGCACCGGTTCCACGGCCGCCGCAACCGATCACGGCTACTTTGATCACATCATCCGCACCGGAAAAAAAGTTAGCGCGTGAAAGAAAAGGGGCAGCCATCAATCCACCCGCGATCAGGGAACTTTGTTTTACAAAATCCCTTCTTGAATTGTTTTTGGAAGCATCGTTGTGCATAGGGCAAGTTTTAAAAGTTTATCGTCCAAGGTATTTTTTAAAAAAATCATTGATCTCTGTTGCCGAAGGTTGCTGCATAGGCCTTACTACCCGAAACCCAACCCAGCGCGCTTCTGTTAACCACCATTTGCTTTTCGGGATCTGCGGGTCTCTTTTATTCCAGTCGGGATCAGAATTAAAACGTTTTGCGCTTCTTAATTCTCCCGCAGTTTCTGTAAATCCACCACCACGAAGGGCTTTGGGATATTTGGATGAATTGGCCGCCACCATCGGGTCTTTATCACCGATCTTATCATATCGCTTCTCATCATAATGATCCATGGTCCATTCCATCAGGTTACCCAGCATATCATACAATCCCCAGGCATTGGGTAGTTTTTGTCCCACTTTCTGAAACTTATCATCACTGTTCTTTACATACCAGGCATATTTATCCAGCTGTGTACTGTCGTCTCCAAAATAATAAGCGGTAGTGGTTCCTGCTCTGCAGGCATATTCCCATTCTGCTTCTGTAGGGAGGCGGTAGAAGATCCCTGTTTTCTGATACAACCATCTGCAATACATCAATGCAGCTAATTGCGACATGCTGTTTACAGGATAGCCACCTTCTTTACCCATGCCCCAACTGAGATCAACATATTGCGGACTGGGACGTGTGATAGCATCCACATCTTCATTCATACTGGTGCTTTCATCTTTATAAAACACATCAAATTCATCGCGGGTAACTTCATAAGCACCCATCCAGAAAGAAGAGACCTGAATATTTTTTTGCGGGCCTTCGTTTGAGCTTCTGTTCTTTTCTGTAGCGGGACTTCCGATTAAAAAATTGCCACTTTGAACAGGTACCATTTTAAACTGAAGCGGGCTGCCGGGTATTTTTTGATCGTAGGGTTTGAAATTATTATCAGGTGTTTGTGCCTGGGTATTCAGTATAAAAAATAAAAAAGAAAGGGAGAGAAAAACTTGTTTCACATGGCATTTTTTGGGTGGTTCAAGATAGGAAATTAATGAATAGGAATGCCTGCAGGATTGAAGAATAAATTTGCACACAGAGGCGCAAGGGTGCAGTTGAGGGAACTCTATGTGACCTGCCTAACGTATCAGGGTTTCCAGTATTTGTGGAACCCTTTTGTCTGGTGATAGACGATCTTTCCATTAACCCATTCGGTTATTAAAAACTCGGCATGCATTTTAGTAACCAATTTTCGGGCTTCTGCAATGGATAAGATACTGCAGGCTTTGGTTAGCCAGTCGGCATCGGTTCCATTCGGGGCGATCACGGTAACATTTCTCTGGGAAGTAATACCATAGCCGGTTCGCGGGTCAACGATATGGGAATATTTTTTTCCGTTATGTTCCATGAACTGATACACATCTCCCGATGTGGTAACCGCCATATTATGCAACAGCAATTTGCCGGGAAGCAGTCCCTCCGCGGCTTCCGGAAGATTGATGCCGATGGTCCATCCATCTGTTCCATCCGGGGAATCACTCATTACGATATCGCCACTTACATCCACCAATGCCTGCCTTATCTGGTTTTGCAAAAGATAATCCATTACTTTCTGCGCAATCAATCCCTGGCCAATACCACCCATATCTAAGATCATCCCGGGCTTTTGCAGCGTAACGGTATGATGAACCGGGTCAAGTATCATTTTATCCAGACCTACATTTTTTCGGGCCTGGCTTACGGAAAAACTATCCGGAAATATTTTCTCTTTCCTCGCTTTGCGCCATAAATGGCTTAAGGCGCCGATGGATATATCGAAACTACCCTTACTGATTTCGTAACAATGTTTTGATTTCTGTAAAATATTCCACATTGTGGAAGATGCGGTCTGCGGTCCTTTACCTGAGTGGGCACTGATCCGGCTCAGTTCACTGGTGCTGTCGTAATCGCTGAGAATATTCACCATCGAATCTACCAGAAGGAAGGATTGTTTGGCAAGTGTTGCAGCTTTTAGTGAATCATCACAAAAGAGGGTAATATTAAATGGAGACCCCATTTTATTGGCAGAAAAACGATATTTCTTCATTTGTCCACAAACACTTCCCATTATGAGCAGTGTTCCAACAATAAGGGTAAAGCTTCTGAACAAAGTTGCTGTTTTATAAAGGGTTAACCGTAAATTTAAGCACAAAAAATTGCCATATGCAAAGAAGAAAATTTATGCAGCAAAGTTTATTGGCCGGCGGTGGTATCTTAGCATCAACCGCTTCGATGGCTAATTTTAAAAAAGAAGAAATTTTAGATGATAACCGCCCCTTTAATTTAGCCTATGGGATCCATGATGGCATGTTTAAAAATCACGCGGGCCCGGATTTTGTTGACCAGATAAAATTTGCCTACAGCGTAGGATTCAGGGCCATTGAAGATAATGGTATGATGAGCCGCACACCCGAACAACAACAAAAGATCGGAGACGTTTTGGCAAAACTGGATATGAAGATGGGGGTATTCGTAAATGAATTTGATAAATGGCCCTTGTCCGTTTCCATGAACAGCGGCAAAAAAGAATGGCGCGATAAATTTATTCAGTATTGTAAAACCTCTATTGAAGTAGCCAAAAGATGCAATGCCAAATGGATCACGGTGGTGCCCGGCAATTACGACAGAACCCTGCCTGAAGGTTATCAGACAGCCAATGTAATTGAAACCCTTCGCCGTGGTGCAGAAATACTGGAACCGGCGGGATTGGTCATGGTGTTGGAACCATTAAGTGATACACCGGAACTGTTTCTCCGTTATTCCGCACAAACGTATGCGATCTGTAAAGGGATCAACAGTCCTGCCTGCAAGATCCTCTTCGATATGTATCACATGCAACGCAACCAGGGAGATATGATACCCAATATTGATAAAGCATGGGACGAGACCGCTTATTTTCAGATAGGAGATAACCCTGGAAGAAAAGAACCGGGAACCGGGGAAGTGAATTACCGGAATATCTTCAAACATATTCATGCAAAAGGATACAAAGGTGTGTTGGGTATGGAGCATGGTAATGCCAAACCGGGTAAAGAAGGTGAACTGGCATTGATCAAAGCTTACAGAGAGGCTGATGATTTTCTGAGTTAAATACCGATGGCCGCAGATTCGCAGATTTAATCTGCGAATCTGCGGCTAATTATTTCAGTAGTAATGTTCCATTCCAAAATTGCCCCATGAGAAAAATGCTTTTCACAGCCATCGCTGTTTCCTTCTATTCTTTCGCATTCGCAGATGTACACCCCGCAAAAATTTTTGCCGATAGTATGGTATTGCAGCGGGGTATGTCCATTCCTGTATGGGGCTGGGCCGATAAAGGTGAAAAGATCACCGTACAATTTCATAAACAAACTAAAACAGGCGTAGCCGGAGCCGATGGAAAATGGAAGATCAATCTGGATGCAGAAAAAGAAGGCGGCCCTTATCAACTTACGATCAAAGGAAAGGAACAGGTGGTAATGAAAGGTGTATTGGTTGGGGATGTATGGATCTGTTCCGGACAATCCAATATGGAGTTTACGGTAAAGAGTTCTAAAAACAGTAACGAAGAAATAGCGGCTGCAGATTTTCCGATGATCAGACATATAAAGATTGCTCTAACGGTTGCAGGAAAACCTTTGGAAGACCTGAGTAAGAGCAGTGAATGGCACTCTGCAAGCCCGGCTCATGTGGGAGGTTTTACAGGTGTAGGTTATTTTTTTGCAAGGGACCTCTATCAACAATTACATGTGCCTATCGGATTGATCCATACTTCATGGGGTGGTACGGATGTGGAAACATGGACCAGTCATGAAGCCATGGCCAATAGCGAGGAGTTCAAAGAATTGATAGCAGGGCTTCCTGCACTTAATCTCGATTCGATAGCTTCTATCCGCAACCAGGCGCTTATGCAGAAAATTCAAAAACTTCAGGGTGTTTTACCCACCGGCGCGGAAGTGGAAACATGGAAAGAGGTTTCAGTGAATGATCAGGAATGGTCGAAGATGCAATTGCCCGGTCTCTGGGAGCAACAATCCTTACCTGATTTTGATGGGATTGTCTGGTTCAGGAAATATATCATGATCAATTCCGCTGATGCCGGCAAAGCGGCTGATATTTCTTTAGGCATGATCGATGATAATGATGAAGCGTATGTAAACGGCGTTAAGATCGGGAGTACGAATGGATATAATGTAAAACGTGTGTACCATATTCCGGCGGGCGTTTTACGCGAAGGAAAAAATCTGATCGCTTTCAGAGTGGAAGATACGGGTGGTGGGGGTGGCCTATATGGTGATGCGAATGATCTTTATATCACTATTGGGACTAAGAATGAAATGCTTTCCGGTACATGGTCGTACAGAATTGAATCCGCCGGGAAAGCGAGTACAGTAGGCCCCAACAGTTATCCATCACTTCTGTATAATGCTATGATCAATCCCCTGATACCTTATGCGATCAAAGGTGCGATCTGGTACCAGGGCGAGAATAATGCGGGCAGGGCTTTTCAATACCGTACGGCATTTCCCTTGATGATCAATGACTGGCGCAAACGATGGAAACAGGGTGATTTCCCTTTTTATTTTGTTCAACTGGCAAGCTTTAACTCTGCAAATGGTAATAGCCAAAGAGGAAGTAGTTGGGCAGAACTGCGAGAGGTGCAAACTATGACATTGTCATTACCCAATACAGGTATGGCGGTAACTACTGATATAGGCGAATCAAAAGATATTCATCCTAAGAATAAACAGGATGTAGGCAAGCGGCTGGCTGCCGTGGCTTTGCACCAGCTCTATCATAAGTCAAATGAATTCAGTGGTCCTGTCTACCAATCAATGCATGTGTATGGAAATAAGATAGTTGTTTCATTTACACATGCAGATTCCGGATTAACATCGAAATCTTCTACAGATAAGATAGGTGGATTTGAACTGGCGGGAACAGATCAGAAATTTTACCCTGCAGAGGCAACTATAAAAGGGGGTCAAATTGTACTCATATCAGAGAATGTGACAGTTCCTGTGGCTGTCCGTTATGCCTGGGCCGATGATGCCGGGAACGCCAATCTCTTTAATAAAGAAGGATTTCCTGCGGTCCCTTTCCGAACCGATACATGGAAAGGCATCACTGAAAACAATAAATACAAAATCACCTTAAAATAATTTACACACTCATTCTGTTTAACCCATACCTGAAAACGATCCTGCCATGAAGAAGCTATTTTCCATTTTTTTATCTCTGCAATTATTGCTGGTTACCGCTTTTGCCCAGAGTACGGTTACCCATTTATTACTTGAGAACAAGCCCAACCCCATAGGTGTTGATATTCTCTCACCCCGTTTCAGCTGGCAGTTAGCGAGTGATAAAAGGAATACCGTACAAACCGCCTATGCCATCCAGGTATTTGCAGCAGAAAATAAAAAAACACCCGTATGGAATTCCGGTAAGGTAAATTCCGGTCAATCTGTATTTGTTCCTTATGCAGGTAGTGCCCTGCAAAGCGGGAAAAAATATACCTGGACCGTTCAGGTATGGGATAATAGCGGAACCATGGCTACCAGTGAAGCTGCTTCTTTTCAAATGGCTTTATTGAATATTAGTGATTGGAAAGCGAAATGGATAGAGCCGGGTTATACGGAGGATGAGGTTTTGCGCCCGAGCCCGATGTTTCGCAAACAATTTTCAACTACGAAAAAAATTATTTCGGCAACAGCTTATATCACTTCACATGGATTGTACGAAGCACAGATCAATGG
>CBHRAM010000180.1:0-7097 GCA_966076165.1 uncultured Chitinophagaceae bacterium | reverse complement strand
TCTCTTACCGAAGTCCGTTGTGTATACATTACCGGCGCAGGCAAAGGCTTTTGCGCGGGACAGGATCTCGCAGAAGTGGTAGATCCCAACGGCCCCGGCATGCAGAAAATATTAAGTGAACATTATAACCCCATCATCACAAGGATCCGGAATATGCCTAAACCGGTGGTAGCCGCTGTAAATGGTGTAGCAGCCGGTGCAGGTGCCAATCTTGCTTTGGCCTGCGATATTGTAATAGCTACACAATCTTCTTCGTTCATCCAGGCTTTTTCTAAGATCGGATTGATACCGGACAGCGGAGGAACATTTCATTTGCCAAGATTAATTGGTTTTCAAAGAGCCAGTGCCTTAATGATGTTGGGCGATAAAGTTTCTGCAACAGAAGCTTTACAAATGGGTATGCTCTACAAAATATTCAGCGATGAAACATTTGCGGAAGAAAGCAAAAAGATCGCTGCTACACTGGCACAAATGCCTACCAAAGCATTGGCTTATCTAAAACATGCACTGAACCAGTCAGCCACCAACACTTTGGAAGAACAATTATCACTGGAAGATGTTTACCAGCAGAAAGCCGCTGCTACCGCCGATTTCAAAGAAGGCGTACAGGCATTTCTCGAAAAACGTTTACCTGATTTTAAAGGAGAATAATCATGACAGATCAAGACACATTTGCAAAACAAGTGGTTGCCCATATGATGGAGCACGACAGGTTCTCCCAATGGCTGGGTATTACTGTTCTCGATATTAAAGAAGGCTATAGCAAGATACAGATGACCATAAGAGAAGAAATGCTGAATGGCTTTGGCATTGTTCATGGCGGGATTGCTTTTTCCCTGGCCGACAGTGCTTTTGCCTTTGCCTGTAACAACCGTAACAATTTATCCGTAGCACTCGATACTTCTATCAATTTCACCAAACCCACCCATCCCGGCGATACACTGACAGCCGAAGCCAAAGAGATCCATAACGGCAGAAGTACGGGGCTCTATCAGATCACCATCACTAACCAGCACAATGAGCCGGTGGCGCATTTTAAAGGGAACTGTTTCAGAACCGGGAAAACGCTCATCGGCCGGGACGCTTAATGTGGCATGAACGATGAATTACCCTCAACATTTCAGTATATTTAGCAGACAAAGATTCCATCCTAAATGAATGCCATGAGATCCTGCAAAATCCTTCTGCTGTTATCCCTGTGCCTGAATCAGTTAACTGCACAGCAAACTATCATCAAATATTTATCAGGCACAGATAAGGACCATACCGTTAACTGGGACTTCTTTTGTACCAAGGGGGCTAAAAGCGGTAGCTGGACAAAGATCCCCGTTCCCTCTAACTGGGAGTTCAAAGGTTTTGGCGGATATAATTACGGTCATGAGAAAAACAAACATGATGAACATGGCTTGTATAAATATCAGTTCGCCACAGATAAAACATGGGCCAATAAACAGATAGAACTGGTATTTGCCGGTGTAATGACAGATGCTGAAGTGAAGATCAATGGCAAAGAAGTAGGCCCGGTACACCAGGGTGGTTTTTATGAGTTCTCGTATAACGTTACCGGCTTTCTAAAAGCTTCGGGCAATAATGTATTGGAAGTGGATGTAAGTAAAATGAGTGCCGACAGTTCTGTAAACCGTGCAGAGCGGGAAGGGGATTTTTGGGTGTTTGGAGGTATCTATCGCCCCGTGTATTTAAAAATCTTACCCAAAACTTTTATTGAAAGGGTTGCGATCGATGCAAAAGCAGATGGCAAATTCAATATGGATGTATTTGCAGAAAATATTGAGAAAGGTGATCAACTGATTGCCCAGGTAAAATCATTAAGCGGTGAAAAGGTCAATCTGCCATTTTCATCAAAAGCAGAGAATACCGGAGAGAAGATCTCACTGGCTCAATCCTTCACCAAACCTCAAACCTGGAATTCCGAATTTCCGAAACTGTATAAAGTTGAAGTGAGTATTGTAAGAAATGGTAAAACACTGCACACCATACAACAGCGCTTTGGGTTCAGGACCATTGAAGTAAGAAAAGGAGATGGGATTTATGTAAACAACACCAAAGTAGTGCTGAAAGGTGTTGACCGTCACAGCTTCTGGCCTGAGAGCGGAAGAACGCTTAGCCGCGCCGTTCACTTAATGGATATCGGGCTGATGAAGGATATGAATATGAATGCCGTGCGTATGTCGCACTATCCGCCTGATGTTGAATTTCTTGATCTCTGCGATTCGCTGGGCTTATTTGTACTTGATGAGTTAACCGGCTGGCAAAAAAAATATGCAACACCGGTTGGTAAAAAATTAGTAAAGGAATTGGTGGTAAGGGATGTGAATCACCCTTCCATTCTTTTCTGGGACAATGGCAATGAAGGCGGATGGAATACCGATCTCGATGACCAATATGCATTATACGATCCGCAACAAAGAACCGTATTGCATCCCTGGAATACTTTCAATAATGTGGATACCAAACATTACCCTGAATACAGTTATGTTGAAGAGGCGGCGAAAAAAAATGATATACTGCTTCATACCGAAATGATCCATGGCTTATATGATGGGGGCCATGGTGCGGGACTGGAAGATTACTGGAACCTGATGCGAAAGAACCCACGCCATGCCGGAGGTTTTTTATGGGTACTGACCGATGAAGGTGTTGTAAGAAAAGACCAGCATGACAGCATTGACACCTATGGCAATAATGCCCCGGATGGAATTCTTGGGCCTCACCGTGAAAAAGAAGCCAGCTTTTATACCGTCAAAGAATTATGGTCACCTGTACAGGTAAGCAAACCTGCATTTGATAAGTCCGGGGCCATCATGATGCCCATCGAGAATAATTATCATTTCACCAATCTTTCTTCCTGCAGGTTTAACTGGCAACTGATCCGTTATGCTACGCCTTTTGAAAATAAAACAGGGCATACCATTCTTTCCTCGGGTAAAACAAGTGTTGATCTGGCACCCGGACAAAAAGGGTCCGTCCGTTTGGCCTTGCCCCCGGACTGGACAAAAGCCGATGCCCTGCAATTCAGTGCCACAGATGTTTATGGCCGTTTACTGTATCAATGGACATGGCCTTTGGTTACACCTGCCAATACTTTTCCAAAAAATATGCTGGCCATAAAGAAAAGAACAGCCATACAATCCGACAGGATTACGGAGAAAGAAGCCAACCGTTATTCCGTTTTACAAAACAATATTGCCTATCATTTCAATACAGGCACCGGATTATTGGAGCTGGTTGAAAAAGATGATAAAAAAATTCCTTTCGGCAATGGTCCTGTATTGGGTACAGAAAAACTCACGCTTGACCAATTTACCTATGGAGATGTAAATGGCATTGATGGGCACACACATGTGGTAGAAGCTTCCTTCAAAGGAAAGAATTATCTAAAAGTAAAATGGATCTTTGGCTCAACCCCATTGGTTAAAATGGAATATAGCTACTCACAAAAAGATTCTGCCGATTTTTATGGTATCACATTCAACCTGGATGAATCTAAAGTTACAGCCATGAAATGGTTGGGTGATGGCCCTTACCGTGTATGGAAGAACCGTTTGAAAGGTGCCGCCATTGATGTATGGGGTAAGAAATACAACAATACCGTCACCGGTGAAACTTTTGACTATCCTGAGTTTAAAGGCTACCATGCCAATATGTATTGGGCGAAAATTGAGAATACGGTTTCACCGTTCACGATTTATTTTACAGAACCCGGCACTTATTTGCAGATAGGCAAACCGGAAAAACAAAAATCAAAATTTAATCCGTTTGTAAATCCTGCATTTCCAGATGGCAATATGGGTCTTATGAATGCGATCCCTCCTATCGGAACAAAATTCAAGGGAGCACAAAGTATGGGGCCGCAAAGCCAGAAGAATGGGCCGGCAGAAAATATCAAAGGAAGTGTCTGGTTTGATTTCAGATAACCCATTTCAAAAACAAATGCATGATCTATCAGTTCAAGGAATTCATACCTGTTGTTCACGAATCCGCTTTTGTGCATCCGCAGGCTGCTGTTACGGGTAATGTGATCATTGGTAAGGATGTGTATATCGGACCGGGTGCTGCCATACGCGGCGATTGGGGGGGTATCATTATTGAAGACGGCTGCAATGTGCAGGAAAATTGCACCATACATATGTTCCCCGGTGTTACTGTGATCCTGAGAGAAGGAGCCCATATCGGCCATGGTGCTATCATTCATGGTGCCAGCATCGGCAGAAATTGTTTGGTAGGAATGAACAGTGTGATCATGGACAATGTGCAATTGGGAGAAGAATGCATCGTAGGTGCCCTGAGTTTTATCAAGGCTGATGAAGTCTTTGAAAAACGCAGCCTGATCGTAGGCAACCCCGCTAAAAAGATCAAAGATGTGAGTGATGAAATGATGGTATGGAAAACAGAAGGCACAAAATTGTATCAATCCTTACCCGCAGAAATGAAAAGGCACTGGAAAGAGACAGTAGCCCTGAAAGAAATTCCTGTCAACAGGGCTGGCCAATCCTCCCATTACCCAACCTGGCAGGAAACCAAAGAATCACACAACAAATCACATTAACGTACCTTTGTCCGGATTTGCGAATTCGCCAATCCGAAATCCGCTAATCCGTTAATAAACAGACTGTGTCAGAAAGAAACAACTTCATAGATTATATCCGCATTTTTGCCCGCAGCGGGCACGGCGGCGCCGGTGTTACCCATTTTATGCGTAACAAGCTTACTGCGATGGGCGGGCCCGATGGCGGTGATGGTGGCCGTGGCGGACATATCATCCTCCGTGGCAACAGTAATCTCTGGACCTTATTACACCTCCGCTATTTCAAGAACGTATTGGCCGAGAATGGAGAGAACGGCAGCAAGAACAATTGCACCGGCCGTGATGGAAAAGATATTTATATAGATGTTCCCCTGGGTACGGTTGCTCGTGATGAGGAAACCGGTGAGAAAGAAGTAGAGATCCTCGAGGAAGGGCAGGAAGTGATCTGGATGAAAGGTGGCCGTGGCGGATTAGGCAACAGCAATTTTGCCACTCCAACCAACCAGGTACCCGAACATTCTCAACCCGGCGAACCCGGAACCGAAGGCTGGAAAAATCTTGAGTTAAAAGTATTGGCCGATGTGGGGTTGGTAGGATTTCCTAATGCAGGCAAATCCACTTTGTTGTCTGTGATCACAGCAGCCAAACCCAAGATCGCGAACTATGCTTTTACAACGATCGTACCGCAATTGGGAATGGTGGAATATCGCGACCAGAAATCTTTCTGTATCGCAGATCTTCCCGGTATCATCGAAGGTGCCGCAGAAGGGAAAGGTTTGGGCCATCGGTTCCTTCGACACATTGAGAGAAATTCCGTTCTCCTGTTTTTAATTCCGGCCGACAGCGCAGATCATGCAAAAGAATTTGAGATCCTTCGCAACGAACTCGAACAATATAATCCTGACATGCTGCAAAAAGATTTCATCATTGCCGTAAGCAAAAGTGATATGCTTGATGATGAATTAAAAGAAGCCATCAGCAAAGAATTACCCAAAGGCATTCCGCATGTATTTATTTCATCGGTTACCAATACCGGCTTAACAGAATTAAAAGATCTGCTCTGGCAAACATTGAATAAACCCGCTTAACTCATCTCTGTGCAACTCCGTGCTCTCTGTATCTCTGTGTTGAAAAATATCCGGATGTTGTTGCGTTCAAGTCTTCCAGAACGCAATCCTGCCAGGCATTACAGGGAAATATAAACTAACGTTTGTTAACCATTTTGGTAACATTAGCTTAACATTGGTACCCGGGTTACCTTTCTTCAATCCCGGTATTAAGTGTATACATACGGGTTTTTGATGTACATCTAAATTTGAATTTGCCAATTCATTCCACCGCTACGGTACCTGTATTATTCTTCAGATTGTTTTCTTCCATGTAAAAATTCTTTTGCAAGCCTGATAGGCCGTGTAATGCCCATTAGTTCTGAAATAAAATTTATTAATCGTTAAAACAATTCATTATGAAAATGCAATCTATCAACACAATCGCAAAAAGGTTTTTCTTAGGTAACCTGTTAGTAGCAGCTATGTTTATGTCTGCCAGCGCAGCAACACCTTCTTCCAATAACAAACCTTATTCTGTGGTTGATGCAAACAAAGCAGAAGTTAAGTACACCGGTGTTGACAAGTACAACCAGTTAACCTTTAACGTTAAATACAGCAACCCTTCAGGTAATACCTTTAACCTGGTTGTTCTTGACGAGAATGGTGAGCAGTTGTTCAAAGGTTACTATGGTGACAAACAATTTGACAAAACTTTCAAATTGCCTAAATCAGAAGTAAGCAAACTCACTTTCGTGATTGAAGACGGTAAAGATTCTCTGAAAGAGAAATTCGATATCAATATCAAAACACGCACTTACGAAGATGTGATCGTTAGCAAAGGATAATTTTCGATCGAACTAAAACTATGATGATGCACCGCTCCTGAAAAGGGGCGGTGTTTTTTTGGGCCTATGTGTGAAATATTCTCACGCAGAGGCGCAAAGGCGCGGTTGGGTTGCGGTATATGACAGACGCTGAAAAATAGCATTAACCTCAATGCACAGGGTGTTGAAAAGAGGATAATGATTTCTGAGACAGGAAAGATAATTTCATTGTATGCAACCCCAACCCTGTTTATTCTGCGGACATACAGTACAATTGGTGCATGTACATGGCCACTACCAGTGCCCGGTTTGTTTTACCAATGCCTTGCCCTGTTGTGATGGGGATAATTGCAGTACCAATCACCTGTTACAAAATACCGAGCAAGAAAAAAGCCATCCTGAGATTAATCAGAATGGCTCTTAATGTATTTTTAGAAAGTATCAGCTTATCCGCCAACCGCTTCACTCTGCATGCTCTTGCTGCTCTTCTTACGCTCATCTTCATTCAACACAACCTTACGCATACGGATGTTCTTAGGGGTTACCTCGATACACTCATCCTGCTGAATGTACTCCATACATTCTTCCAGGGTAAACTGTAATTTAGGTACGATCCTTACGGCATCATCGCTTCCGCTTGCACGGTGGTTGGTGAGTTTTTTCATTTCCACGGCATTC
>CBHRAM010000179.1:0-7112 GCA_966076165.1 uncultured Chitinophagaceae bacterium | reverse complement strand
AGAACGATTTCGATATTGATAATTTTTAATTCTTAATTTCTAATTTTTAATTATCATCTCACTCTCGTCCAAACCTCCGTCCTTCCCAACAACGAAAACCCAATATATCCCCTAAGGCTCAATGTCTGTGGGTCTTTCAGCTTCATATAGCATTTGTATTCTTTTCCGTTCTGGGGATCATATACTTTACCGCCGCTCCATTCACCGTCATCATATTTCAGGTTTTTTACGATCACGGCGCCTAGCAACGGTTGGTTCTTCAATTTCGGGTCAGGGTTATTTACATCGATCTTAGGATTGCCTTTGGGGCCATTGGGTTCTTTCATCCAGTGCAGTTTGCCGAAATATTTATCCCCTTCTTTATAGATCTGGATCTGCCCCTGGCCATTAGAACTTAGCCAGATACCGAGAATATCATCGGGATTGGTTTTGGCAAAACTGGTCAGGCTGAAAAAGCAAAAAACAACCCATAATAATTTCTTCATAAAAATCTTAGTTGTATTGTTTCGCTAAAAGAAGAACGAAGAAAAAAAGAGTCTCTGAATGCTAAATCTCTTTTTCTTCTTTTCTCCGTTTCTCTTTTAGCGAAATATTTAATGCACAGTATTTACATAGATAACCCCATCCTTCATTACCAGCACTGTTTTGCGAACATCAGAAATATTTTCTGTTGGATTGCCGCTAACAGCTACCAGATCCGCCAGTAATCCTTTTTTAATCCTTCCGATATGGTCTCCATACCCAAATACATCAGCATTCACAGAAGTAGCACTTTTTAACACCTCAACAGGTTTCATCCCATATCTCACCATCGCTTCCATTTCACGGGCATTATCGCCATGGGCATAGACACCTACATCGCCACCCATGCAAATCGTAACGCCTTTTTGCAGGGCAAGGGTGAAGGCTTTTCTTTTGGTACTTACTTTCTCAGGTTCAGGAACTGTTCCCATTTTCCAGCCATCATATTCAGAAGTGGCTTCGCTGGCACTGATGGTGGGGCAATAAGCAACTTTCTTATCTGCCATCAGCTGAAAGATCTCGGCAGTTCCTTTGTCGCCGTGCTCAATCGTTGAGATCCCTGCCAAAATACTTCTTCGCATGCCTTCTTCTGTGCTGGCATGTGCCACTACCTTTCTTCCGCTGGATGCCGCAACGGCCACTACTGTCTTAAGCTCTTCTATTGTAAAGGTTGGCTCTGCTTTTTTATGTAGCCCCCAACGATAGTCAGCATATACTTTGATCAGATCGGCACCATTGCCAATTTGTTTCCGTGTTTCTTTGATCAAGGCATCTGATCCATCTGCTTCTGCGGCACCTCTGATGGGTTCATTATCAAGATTCTCAAGTTTGGGCCCGTAACTGCCGGTTGCAACGATCGCACGGGTGGCAACGATCATACGCGGTCCGGGAATCAGCCCTTTTTCTATGGCTGTTTTTAAACCTACATCATCATATCCTGCCCCTTCCGTTCCCAGATCGCGTACGGTAGTAAAACCGGCTTCCAAAGTTTTTCTGGCATGGACCACCGCCCTGGCAACACGTTCGGCCCTTGATTCGTGTAAAACCTGGTCATCCCATTTGGTCTCATTATACGGATGGAGCAATAAATGTGAATGGCCTTCGATCAATCCGGGTAATAAAGTAGTGCCTTTTAATGTGATGGTTTTGTATACCATTCCGGGTTTAATGGATGCAGACTCACCAGCCGCCAGGATCATGTTCTTTTGCACCAATACCGACCAGTTGCTATGCATCTGCTCACCATCAAATACCCTGTCGGGGACCAATAAATACGCAGTATCGATCTTTTGGGCGTTGGCTGAGAGCGTTAGCGTAAAAGCCAGCAATGCCAATAGGGGACAGGTTTTCATAGCCGTTTATTGACTTTGAAGATAAGCCAAGATGCCCTCAGTCAAAAAAAATTTGTTTATGACCTGATTCTGCTGCAAATTTGCTTTGCAATGAACCAGATCACAAATAAATATTGGTGGTGGCATACAAACTCCGTTCGGGGATTGTAATGGCATAGCCAGTACTTTTTGAATTATATTCAGAACCCCGACAGAGATGTTGGGGTTTTTTGTTGCACCCCCAACCCCCTTAGAGGGGGCTAGAGAAAAAGTTGGGTAGAGATCAGCAGTTGATAACATAAAATACTCCGTTTGGAGAAGGAAATGAAGAAAATAGTTTTAGAAACGAAATGTAAAAAAATGCTGGCCGATGTGTTTACACCGGTAGGTATTTATCTGAGGATCCGCGACAGGTTCAGGGATACGGTGTTATTGGAAAGTACGGACCACCATGCCGCGGAGAACAGTTATTCTTTTATCGGGATCAATGCGATCGGGGGAATTGAGATCAGTTCTACGCAAAGTATTGAGTTTAAATTACCCGGACAGAAACCGGAAAAAGTGGCTATCAAAAACACTTCCGAAGTGCCTGACCTGCTATGGGGCTATATGCAAAATTTTGAGGTGAAAACCCCTGAAGTGAAAGAAGGGAAATTTGCACAGGGCTTATTTGGGTATACCTGTTTTGATGCCGTTCAATTCTTTGATACGATCTCTTTACAAACTGCGAATGCAGAAGCGCCCATCATCCCATTGATGCGTTATCGTTTGTATCAATATGTGATCGCGTTCAATCATTTTAAAGATGAATTGTTTATCTGTGAGAATAAGATAGAAGGGCTGGATTCTGATGTAGCCGTTGTAGAATCCTTGATCAGAAGTAAAGATGTTCCCGTATTTCCCTTCCGTTCTGATGCCAATGAGAGTTCTAATTTAACCGATGCCCAGTACAAAGAGATGGTACAGCAAGGTATCAGCCGTTGTATGAGGGGCGATGTTTTTCAGATCGTTCTCAGCAGGCGTTTTCAGCAAAGTTTTACGGGTGATGAATTCAATGTGTACCGTGCTTTGCGTAGCGTAAACCCTTCTCCTTATTTATTCTTTTTTGATTATGGCGATTATAAACTGATGGGTTCTTCCCCGGAAGCGCAACTCATCATCCAGAACGGGAAAGCAGTGGTCCACCCGATCGCAGGAACTTTTAAACGTACCGGTGATAACGAAGTTGACCAGCAGATGGCAGAAAAATTATTACTTGATGCCAAAGAGAACGCAGAACATGTGATGCTGGTGGATCTTGCCCGAAACGATCTCAGCAGGGCCTGCGATGAAGTGGTGGTAACGCATTATCGTGAGGTACAGTATTACAGTCATGTAATTCATTTGGTGAGTGAAGTGACCGGCCGTGTAAAAAAAGACCAGAATCCTTTTGAATTACTTGCCAAAACATTTCCCGCAGGAACCTTGAGCGGTGCTCCCAAGTTCAAAGCCATGGAAATTATTGATGCCTATGAGCCAACAGCCCGGAGTTACTACGGTGGTGGTATTGGTTTTATGGGATTTGACGGAAGCTGTAACCACGCCATCATGATCCGGACATTCTTAAGCAGAAACAATACCCTTACCTATCAGGCCGGTGCCGGTGTAGTCGCTGCCAGTGTTCCGGAAAATGAATTGCAGGAAGTGAATAATAAATTAAATGCTTTGAAGAAAGCCATTGAATTGGCGCAGGATATTTAGACGATAGTCCATAGACCATGGTCCATGGACTAAAACAAAAATGAACATGAAAATATTAGTATTCGATAATTACGATTCATTCACTTACAACCTTGTTCACCTGGTTGAGAAGATCACACATGGTAAAGTGGATGTATTCCGTAATGATGAAATTCCAATGGAAAAGGTGAAAGCTTATGATAAGATCATCTTGTCACCGGGCCCGGGCATTCCTTCTGAAGCAGGTATGTTATTGCCTTTGATCAAAGAATATGCATCCAGTAAATCCATACTGGGCGTGTGTTTGGGGCACCAGGCAATCGGGGAGGCGTTTGGCGGTACCTTGATAAATCTGGCGCAGGTGTATCATGGATTGGCGATGCCTATTGTAGTCAGGAGTGAGAAGTCGGGAGTCAGGAGTCCCTTGTTTGAAGGATTGCCTGATACAATGGAAGTGGGCCGTTATCATAGTTGGGTAATCAGCGATAAGAACTTCCCGAAGGAATTAGAGATCACAGCTCGGGATAAGAATAATTATATCATGGGATTACAACACACAGAATATGATGTGCAGGGTGTGCAGTTTCATCCGGAAAGTGTGTTAACGCCTGATGGAGAGAAAATGATCAGTAACTGGTTAAAAAAATAATTAGAAAATCTTAGCGAACCATGGCGCCCTGGCGTCTTAGCGGTAAAATAAATAGTATGAAAAAGATTTTGCAATACTTGTTCGAGTACAAAACATTAAAGCGGGAACAGGCCAAAGAAATCCTGGTAAACATGTCGCGCGGCCAATACAATGAAAGCGAAATGTCGGCCTTCATCACCGTATTCCTGATGCGCAGTATTACTATTGAAGAGTTACAGGGCTTTCGCGATGCTTTACTGGAACTCTGTGTAAAGATCGACCTGCAGGGCCACCAGGTAATGGATATTGTGGGAACGGGTGGAGATGGAAAGAATACGTTTAATATTTCTACGCTATCCTGTTTTATTGTAGCGGGGGCCGGACAAAAAGTGGCCAAACATGGTAACTATGGAGCCACTTCCATCAGCGGAGCTTCCAATGTAATGGAGCAATTGGGGTATACATTCAAAAATGATAATGCTGCCCTGTTGAAAGAAGTGGAAAATGCGAATATCTGTTTTCTGCATGCACCGCTGTTTCATCCGGCATTGAAGATCGTAGGGCCTATCCGTAAGAACCTGGGCGTAAGAACTTTTTTCAATATGCTTGGTCCAATGGTTAATCCTGCACAACCTTCTTTTCAATTGGTAGGGGTGTATAACCTGGAGATGGCGCGTATTTATAATTACCTGCTGCAGCAAACCGGCAATGCGTTTACGATCATTCATAGTCTTGACGGATATGATGAGATCTCACTTACCAACGATACAAAAGTGATCACCAATGAAGGAGAAAAAGTGATGACGCCTGAACAATTGGGGAAACGTACGGTTTCTGCTGAAGATATATATGGTGGGAATACGGTTGAAGAAGCTGCTAAGATCTTTAAAACCATCATTAAAGGAGAAGGAAGCTGGGCGCAGAATGCTGTGGTGCTCGCGAATGCAGCCATGGCATTGAACTGCACCGGTAAATATGCCAGTTATGATGATGCCTATCATGCAGCCGTGGATAGCCTGGAAAGCGGGAAAGCCTATCAATCATTACAAACCTTAATCAGCCTCCAGTAAGATGAATATATTAGATACCATAGTAGCACAGAAAAGAAAAGAAGTGGCTTTGCGCAAACAGCAGACTTCTGTGGCTGAACTGGAGAAAGGGAAGTTTTTTCTGAATGAGACCCTGTCGTTGAAGAAATTCCTCTTGGATCCGGCTAAGACCGGCATCATCGCTGAATTCAAAAGAAAATCGCCCAGCAAAGGGATCATTAACGATCGGGTAACCGTTGAAGAAGTAACTACTGCCTATGCGCAGCATGGGGCATCCGGCATTTCTGTGTTAACGGATACGGAATTCTTTGGGGGCTCATTGGATGATCTTCTGGCTGCCACCATTAATGCTGTGCCATTGCTGCGCAAAGATTTTATGATCGATGAATACCAGCTGGTAGAAGCCAAAGCCTATGGTGCCGAAGTGATCTTACTGATCGCCGCTTGTTTAACACCCGCTGAAGTGAAGCAGATGGCCGGCACGGCAAGGACACTGGGTATGGAAGTACTACTGGAGATCCATAATGAGGAAGAACTGGGCCATATCTGTGATGAAGTGACCCTGGTAGGGGTAAATAACCGTAACCTGAAAACATTTGACGTAAGTATTGATACCTCACTGGGGCTTATTAACAAGATACCCAGCGATAAACCCGCGATCGCGGAAAGCGGTATCAGTAGTGTGGATACTATTGTAACTTTACGTTCGGCAGGTTTTAAAGGCTTCCTGATCGGGGAGAACTTTATGAAACAGCCCAGCCCTTCGATTGCTTTTGCTGATTTTGTCAATCAACTAAAAGCAAAATAACATGCGGATCAAAGTTTGCGGTATGACAAGCGCTGAACAGGTATTACAGCTCGATGAAATGGGGGTTGAATTTGCAGGGTTTATCTTCTATCCCAAATCACCGCGTTACGTATACAAGTTCATGCCCCGGCCGGCGATCAAAAAGATCAAGGGAAAGGGTATCAATAAAGTAGGTGTGTTTGTAAACGCACCCATAGAAGAAGTGCTGGAAACCGTAGACGATTGTGGCTTGTACATTGTTCAGCTGCATGGAGATGAAACACCTAAATATTGCGAGAAGATCGCTGACTATGTAACAGTGGTCAAAGCATTCCGCCTGCGTGAGGATGATAATATTTTATGGAAAGTAAAAGATTACCAGGACGTAGCCGATATGTTCCTGTTTGATACAGAAGGTGCTGGCTACGGAGGTACCGGCAGAAAATTTGACTGGAATATGTTACACGGCCTGAATATCCGGAAGCCTTTCTTTCTCAGTGGTGGTATTGAACACGATGATACAGATAAGCTCAGGGAATTTATAAAGGACCCGGTAGCGCATGATCTTTTTTCAATTGATGTGAACAGTAAATTCGAAACATCGCCCGGCGTAAAGGATATGGATAAACTGCGTGATTTTATAACAACGATAAAACAGATCTGATGATCATGGAAATAAAAAAAGAGGTTACGTTTCAGCATCCCAATGAGCAGGGATATTATGGCTCATTTGGCGGTGCGTACATCCCCGAAATGCTGCACAGGAATGTGGAAGAGCTGAAAGAGAAGTATCTCGATATTATGTATGAGCCTTCTTTTCAGAAAGAATTTCAATTATTGTTGAAAGACTATGTGGGCAGGCCAACACCCTTGTTTCTGGCGGAAAGATTGAGTAAGGAATTTAATACGTCTATCTATCTGAAACGTGAAGACCTTTGTCATACAGGCGCACACAAGATCAACAATACCATCGGACAGATCCTGTTAGCAAGGAAACTTGGTAAAACAAGGATCATTGCTGAAACCGGTGCCGGTCAGCATGGTGTAGCTACGGCAACCGTTTGTGCGCTGAAAGG
>CBHRAM010000178.1:0-7116 GCA_966076165.1 uncultured Chitinophagaceae bacterium | reverse complement strand
GACCAACGCATCACGTTGATATAGATCTGGAGGGCCGGTACAATTACGTCTGCGCGGTCTTCGCGGAGTTTGTAGATATTGATACGGTCTTCGAGTGAGAAACTGGAGATCTCTTTGTAATAATCTTTCAGCAGGTCGATACTCAGCGGTTTGCCGTCTTTCTTTTTACTGAGTGAAAAAACTTTATTGATATTTCCACCGGTTCCGATGGCGATGATCTTTTTGAATCCTTTTGTCTTGTTTCTGATCACATCTTTCATTTCATTCCATTTGGCATCATCTACCATATCTTTTAATAAACGGATAGTGCCGATATTGAAAGACTGTTTGAATACAAGTTTGCCATCTGCAAAAAAAGTGAGTTCGGTGCTGCCGCCACCTACATCAATATACATGTAGCTGTGGTCAGTATCCATATTCTCGGCAATATGGTTTTCATAAATGATGGAAGCTTCCAGGTCGCCGCTGATGATCTCAATATCGAGGCCGGTTTCGAGTTTGATCTTGCGGATCAGGTCTGCGCTGTTCCTTGCATCGCGCATGGCACTGGTGGCGCAGGCGATCACATTTTTTACGCCATATGCATTGAGCAGGTGGCCATAGGCTTTCATGGTTTGCAATACCATGCCTCTTTTCTCTTTGGAGATCTCGCCTTTTTCAAAAACATCAAAACCCAGTCGTAGCGGTACCCGCACAAGGTTTAGTTTATTGAAGAGAGGTTTCCCTTCTTTATCCTGTGTTACTTCAGTTATTAATAACCTGGCAGCATTACTCCCGATATCAATGGCGGCTAACCTCACGTTGCACTATGTTTTTCTTGTACAGGTAATGATAGGTCTCGATCTGTGACCGGATCTTCTTTTTACCTGCGGAAGGTACATAGTTGTTAGATAAGTCATTGTCGAGGATCCTCGCTTTCACATTATCTCTTAATTGAATGTGGATAATATCCTTCAGTTCTGCACAAATAGCCGGGTCGGTTACGGGTATGCCGGCTTCCACGCGATGGTCGAGGTTTCTCACCATCCAGTCGGCACTGGATATGTATATTTTTTCTTTACCCAGGTTATGAAAGATCATCACACGGGCATGTTCGAGGTATTCATCCACAATGCTTACAGCAGAAACTTTGTCCTTGGTCTTCTTCGTGTCTATCCTCGCGCAGAAAATGCCCCTTACAATCATTCTTACCGTTACGCCGGCTTTGGCGGCATCACTTAATTTGTTAATGAGCAGTGCATCACTCAGTGAGTTTACTTTTAAGATCACTGATGCAGGTTTTCCCGCTTTGGCATGTTTGATCTCACGGTCAATTAAACCGAGCAGGGTGTGGCGCATATTGGTAGGACAGATCAGCAAGGTCTTGCAGGCTTTCAGGTGCTGAATACCTGTTTTCCAGTTCTCGAGGTAATGAAAGATGCGGTTGATGTCTGCCATTACATTCCGGTTACTGGTCAGCAGGCAATGGTCGCCATAGATAGCCGCTGTTTTTTCGTTGAGGTTACCGGTGCTTACAAATCCGTATTGAATGGTCTTGTTACCTTTTCTTTTTTTGATGATGCAGAGCTTGGCATGGATCTTCATTTTGGGTACACCCAGTAAAACGGTCACGCCTTCTTCTTCGAGGATCTTTTTCCATTCGAGGTTGGCTTCTTCATCAAAACGTGCTTTCAGTTCCAGCATGACCACTACCTGTTTTCCGTTACGTGCGGCATTGATCAATGCATTGATCACTTTTGAATTGGACGCAAGGCGATAAGCCGTGATCTTGATAGAGCTCACATCCGGGTCCATGGCCGCTTCGCGCAGCAGGTCTATCACTGCATTAAAAGAATGATAAGGAAAGTGCAGCATCACATCTTTCTTCACGATCACATCGGTAACCCGCATGGATGTTTGTAAAGCAGCATGGGTAAAGGGTGCGCGGCGTGTATTCTTTGTGTTGAAAACATCCGGAAAATCCATAAAATGCCTGAAATTATGGATCCGGCCACCGGGAATGATATTGCTTTTCCTGTTCAGGCTTAACCGGCGGATCAGGTATTCGAGCAGGCCCGAATCCATGGCTTTGTCATAAACAAAACGAACCGGTTTCCCTTTGCGGCGGTTCTTTAAACCCCGCTCAATCTTTTCAACAAACGTGGTGCTTACATCATTGTCAATATCCAGTTCGGCATCTTTGGTTACTTTAAAAACATGCGAATCAAAATGGTCATAGCCGAAATAAGAAAAGATATTCGGCAGGTTAAACCGGATCACATCTTCCAGTAAGATGATCTGTTTTTCACCCGAACGCGAAGGCAGGATAATAAAACGCCCCACGGCTTTTGCGGGAACTTCTATCAATGAATATTTCTGTTGGTAAGCGGTTTTCTTTTTACGCATCACTACGCCGAGATAGATACTTTTATCACGCAGGTAGGGTAGTTGGGGAAGGCTTTCGATCATCAGGGGAATGATATTCGAGCGCACTTCTTCATCAAAATATTTTTTTACAAAAAGCTGTTGCTCTTTGTTCAGGTGTTTCTCATCCACCAGGTGAATGTTTTCTTTCTTCAGTTCTTTCAGGATGCTCGCCCATATCCGGTTAAACTCATTTTGCTGCTGCAGTACAATGGACTGGATCTGGTCGAGGATCGCTTGTGGTTCTTCTTCCATATGCATATTGAGTTTTTTGCGTTTCTCTGCAAACTCAAGCATACGTTTTAAAGTAGCCACACGCACCCGGAAAAATTCATCTGAATTATTGGAAAAGATCCCCAGAAAACGGATCCTCTCTTTTAAAGGAACCGATGGGTCGTTTGCTTCCTGTAAAACCCTCGCATTAAAACTAAGCCAGCTGATATCGCGGGGGATGAGTATGTTTTTGGGCATGGAATAATTGGGAAATTTTGGAATTGGGAAATTGGGAAATTGCCAATTTCTCCGGTTAAAATCCTTACTCAAATATAGGGAACACCCTATTCGAATAATGTTAAGTTTGGTGGAATAGGGTTTAGATTTTCAATTTCCCAATTTCCCAATTTCCCAATTCCAAAATCCTAAGAGAACGAGGATTTGATCTGCTCAATAATCCCCGTTGTAGAAAAACCTTCTACAATTGGATTGATCACTACGCGTCCGCCTTTGGCGATCACTTCTTTGGAACCTACGATCTGTTCAAGGGTATAATCACCGCCTTTTACAAGTACGTCGGGTTGGATGGCGGAGATGAGTTCCAGCGGGGTGTCTTCTTCAAATATGACTACGGCATCTACGATCACGAGGCTGGCCAGTAACAGGGCACGGCTGTGTTCATGATTGATGGGCCTTTCGGGGCCCTTAAGTCTTTTGGTACTGCTGTCGCTGTTGACACCTACGATCAGGTAATCGGCTTCTCCGGCCGCCTGTGACAAAGAAAAAATATGCCCCTCATGTAAAATATCAAAGCATCCGTTGGTAAATGCAATGGTCTTGTTCACCACCCGCCAGGATGCCACCTGTGCCAGCATTTGCGGAAGGGTAAATATTTTTTTCTCTATAACACTAACTGCTTTCATGTAGCTGATTTATAAATTGTCTGATCCGGTTAAGTGCAGCTGCCGGTTTACTTATTTATGTTTCTTCCCCGCATGGGCAAGCCCGTGGTTTTTCTTTTTGTTATAGAAGGGCAGGAGTCCCATACATAAAGAGCCTACGATCACCACGATCATGAACTGTGCAAACCATTGCAGGGTACCGTTGGCAAAACCGATCTCAAAAGGGATATTGTTTTTCTCCAGCACTTTGGCCATAAAGAAAGCATAGGCACCAATGCCACCGGGTGTAATGATCATCCCGATACTGGCAAACGCCAGGGCCGCCAATGCATGCCGGATCCCCAGGCTGGCGGTTCCGATGGTTGCTTCCAGCCCAACCCAGGTTCCCAATACATATAAGAGCCAGATGCTGACGCTGTAAAAAAAGAAAAGCCTTTTTTGTTTCAGTTTGCGGATACTGCTAAGCCCTTCCCAGATCCCCCATAAGATCTTTTTGGCAAGGATCACGATCTTTAAATGCGCAAACTGGTAGAACCAAACTTTTATGGCAATAAAAATGCTTGCCAGGATCCCCAGAACGATCCCCAGTTTTATCCAGGAAAAATGTCCCGAACTGTTTTCAAATACCTGCCTGAACAGCTGAGCGCCAAATTCACCCACCACATCAAACTGGCTGATGAGTGCGAGTAAGAAGATGATCCCGAGTGAGATCACATCCACCGCTCTTTCAGCAACAATGGTGCCTATCAGTTTTTCGGCAGGCACTTTTTCATATTTGGCGAGCAGGGTACATTTTAATACCTCACCTAATCGCGGCACGGCCAGATTGGCCAGGTAGCCGATCATCACCGCAAAAAATGTGTTTAAAAAAGAAGGGTCATAACCCATCGGGTGCATTAAGATCCGCCAGCGCAGGGCACGAAAAATATGGCTAAGCGTTAGTATCAGGAATACGGGCAGTAAAAGCCAGTACTTGGCTGTTTCCAGAGAATGTTTGAATTCGCCCCATTTTGCGTCGGGTATCTGGTGCAGGCTCCACCATACAATAAAAACACCCAGGCCCAGGAAAAAAAGATATTGTAAAACAGAAACGATCTTTTTATGCATACAACTTTATTCGTTGGCAAGTTAAGCAAGCCATTCAATAAATAAACGAATTCCCCCAATTGGGGTTGTTAAGCTTATCATTTATGACCCTTTTCAAAACTGTGCATAAAAATAAATCATCATACTTTTCCCTGCTTACCGCTACTCCTTTTTTGAACCGGTTTTGAGCGGCCCGGCCTGGTCAGGTTAATACACCCTTGCTGTGCTATCAATCACTAAGCGCCCCCGGCAGGGTTTGCAAAACCGGGCTTTTTGATGGACGGTAAAGCCCTTATCTGAGCCGGAATTTCTGCGTTTCCGGGCATTGCGGGAGGTTTTTAGAGGGGCTTTTTTAAGACAGGGAGGGGGGTGTAGCTCACTCGGGAGTTGGTTTTCAAGCTAATTTATGTACCTTTGCCAACTGTTTTTTTCCAGCATCGTGCTAAAATTCGCATACTAATGTCAACAAAGAAAAGGATTTTGTTCATTGCCACTGAGATGTCGCCTTATCTCGAGCTTACAGAATTTGCCGAGGTGATCAACAAGCTGGCCATCAAAAGCAATGACAGTGGACTGGAAGTGAGGTGTATCATGCCCAGGTTTGGGGTGATCAATGAAAGAAGGCACCGTTTGCATGAAGTAGTAAGATTATCAGGGATTAATGTATCAGTAGATAATGATGATTATCCCCTGCAGATCAAAGTAGCTTCCTTGCCCAATGCCCGCTTACAGGTGTATTTTCTTGAGAATGAAGACTTTTTTAAACGTAAACAGGTATTCCACGATGAGGAAGAAGCCTGGTTTGATGATAATATATTAAGAACTGTATTTTTTTGCAAAGGGGCCCTCGAGACCGTGAAAAAATTCGGATGGCCTCCGGATATTATTCATTGCAGTGGCTGGATGACGGGATTGATACCGGCATACATTAAAACGGCATATAAAAAAGAACCGGTTTTCGGGAATAGTAAGGTGGTCTATACCATTGGCCAGAACACATTCAAGGAAAAACTGGGGGCCGATTTTGTGCAGAAAGCCACCATCAATGCCAATATCAAAGAAAAATACCTCGAAGCATTCAAAGAGGGTAATAATACTGCCATGTTCAGGGGTGGGGCAAGTTTTGCAGACGCCATCACTTTCGGGGCAGATAAGATAGAGAAAAAACTGGTTGAGGAATTCGCCAAAGTGAAAGGGAAGAAGGTAGTACCTTTTAAAGGATGGGATTCTGATTTAACAGAGTATTTAGAATTGTACAACGACCTTGCGGGCAAGTAATCACCAACACATGCATTCATTTTTTACGCTGCGTAGAATAATCCTTTCCTGTATTGTTTTGATCGCTTTTTTTTCGGGATGTACACGGATCTCGTCAACCGATGTGGGCTCAGGATTGATCCCTGCCATTGATGGTGTTACCACCATGGACACCCTGCTGGATGTGATCACCGATACATTTGAAGATACCGACAGTATTCGTGTTTACAGGGGTGATACCCATGTATTGGGAGCCATTACCAATGACCCTATTTTCGGTAAGTCAAGGGCTATCATGTATTTTGAGATGAAGCCGACCGCATATCCCTATTATATACCGGGAAATAAAGACAGTATTGTCGTAGATTCTGCTGTGTTGATACTCAGCTACCGTGGCTTTTATGGAGACTCTACCAAACCTTTACAGGTGAATGTTTTTGAGATCAATAAGAGCACGCCGCTCGACCCGACAATTAACTACCCTGCTAATTATCCTTCATCAATACCGGTAAGTATCGGTTCCGCATTAGGAAACCCGGTTACTGTAGATATCAGGCGTTTGGGCGATTCGGTGAATAACCGCTATGAGAACGCAGCTAACCAGCTTCGCATCCGTTTGCGTGCCGATGTGGCCAAGAGGTTCCTGAAAGATTACGATTCAACCAACGCCTACCTCTCAGATTCGGTATTCCGTACCTATTTCGCAGGTTTTGCCCTTACTACCAATAATACTTCACCGGCCAACGCCTTACTGAAGTTCAACCTTACCGATACAAACTCGAAATTTGCCCTGTATTACAGTTCCAGTTCTACGGGAGCTACCCAGCGCGATACATCTGTCGTGTATTTTAAATACCAGCTCGGATCTGCCAGCGATGCCAATGTGGTTACCAGGGACAGATCGGGTTCAGATGTAGCCAAACATCTGACCACCACTTCCAAGCCTGACTCACTTGTTTATGTACAAACCATGCCCGGAACCTATGTACGGGTAAGGATCCCGGGATTACAGACGCTTAGCAACAGGATCATTCACCGGGCAGAGCTGATTGCAGAACAGGTGCCGGATGATGCCAATCTTACCACGATTGAAACGCAGATGCTTCCTCCGAGATATTTATTACTGAGCCGTTTTGATACAGCTATCAAGCAAAAAAGAAATATCCCTAATGATTTCGTAATCACCTCATCCGGCCCTAATACTTCACAGTTTGGCGGGGCGGTTATTTCAAAAGCTGCGCCACCTTACGATAAG
>CBHRAM010000177.1:0-7184 GCA_966076165.1 uncultured Chitinophagaceae bacterium | reverse complement strand
CGTCAGGATTCAAACCTGAAACCTTCTGATCCGTAGTCAGATGCTCTATTCAGTTGAGCTACGCAGCCGGGTGTTGTAATTAGAAATTAATAATTAGTAATTAGTAATTTCTAGCTCCAAACTTCTACCGTTTGGGGGTGCAAATATAATGGGTAAAAAAGAATTGACAAAACCTATCCTGTTCTTAATGCGAATTAATCCTTCGCATAAATGCCCGCAGCAGATGTTTCCACCAGTTTTTTGGGTAATAACCATACAAAAAATGTACCCAGCTGGTTAATGAAACCCGTGATGGTCTCGGTTTTGCGGGCAAACATGGCATTTACGGCCAGTTTGGCCACGGCTTCCGGTGTCATATTTAATTTTTCTCCGGCTTTTACCGCTTTGGAGCCTACTTTGGCCCGGTTGGCAAAATCGGTGTCGGTTCCGCCCGGACTCACCACCGTAACTGAAATATTGCTTTTCCTCAATTCAAAAGCCAATCCCCGGCTAAAACTGAGCAGGAACGATTTGGTGGCTGCATATACCATCAAGCCCGGCACAGCCTGGTAAGCGGCGGCACTGGCGATATTGAGGATATAACTTTTGGGATGCTTTTTGAGTTCGGGTATCAGCAGGTTACAGAGCTCTACCGGCACATGCATATTCACCTGCATCATATCCCGGTTCTCTTTGGCTGTATACTGCTCAAAGGGGCCGCTAAGGCCATATCCGGCATTATTCACTAATATGTTCACATCATAGCCTTTTTCTTCTATCCAGTTACTGATCTGCTCAGGTGCAGCAGGGTCGGAGAGGTCTATGGCCAGATGATCAGCTTTGATCCCATAACGGGCAGACAGATCCGTTACCATTTCCTGTAACAGGCCATGGGTTCTGGCTACTAATAGTAAGTCAGTTTTACGGGATGCCAGTTCTTCTGCAATGGCTTTGCCGATTCCTTTGCTGGCGCCGGTGATTAGTGCGTAGGGCATAGTTGTTTTTTGAGTCCGAAAGTCAGTTAAGTCGGGAAGTCCGGAAGAAGGAAGGGGTATCGGTTTTACTTTCGGACTTTACCGACCTTCCGACTTCAGGAGTATTACAAAAAAAGGCCAACTCATAGCTGACCTTTTTTCAAATTATGTGAAAGATATCAATGATGCACTTTACCTGTAAACCTATGATAGAAAGGCGTTTTACTGCTTTCACTCTTCGGTTTGTATTTTCCGGTAATAAAGGGAACATACATTACCCTTCTGCGGCTTTCTTCACCAAACTTAGGGGATTGTTTCACCCTGTGCCATAAACGGCCATCATGGACAGAAAGGTCGCCGGCATTGATATCAAAGCCTACTTCTCGGCTGTCATCGTTATTATCAATAAAGTATTTCTTTCCAAAAAGCAGTTTCAGCATGTTCTGCTTATGCGTTCCGGGCAATACACGCAAACCGCCATTCTCAAACGGACAGGTGTCAAGATGGATCCCCACATTCAGCATCGGCATGATCTTTTGTCCGAGAAACAGGTCACGGGGAGAATCGGTATGCCAGCCCATTTGGGTAAATGTGCTGTTGGGGGTATTGATATAATTATTGATCACCAGGCCATCCTTCTCATTTTCGGCTATACGGCCTTCATAAGGATGAAGAAATGCCATCAGGGCCTTCAACTTGGGTTCTTCCAACAGGTTATGCAGTTCCTCGCTGTATAAAGAGCTGAAACACAATCTTTGTATGGTTTTATTCCCGTGTTCGTCCTTACCGAATTTCAATGGGATCCCGTTCACCTTGTCGCGGCCTTCTTCAATCCACTGCGATTCCAGGCGTTTGAGCTCATTGAGATAGGCGGCCACTTTTTCTTTGCTGATGAAATTCCTGAATACGATCACCCCATGCTCATCAAAAAAATCCAACTGCTCGGCGGTTACAGTATCTCCCAGCTGAAAATGACTATCCCATTTTTTCATTCTTTCTTCTGTTACGTTAATTATGACTGTAATGTTAATTAATTATTACGAAAATCGCTAAAAGCGGTAAGCCTAAAAAACGAGCAAATCTAAGCAATTTATGCAGAGTTTTATGCCGGTTAAAGTATAAGAGGTTAATTTACACCGCTTATAGTAAAAAACAAAGGCATGATTTTTCGTTTTTTAGGGGCGTTTTCGGTTGTTTTTGCCATGAATACAGGTATTTATGCACAAAAAGACAGCCTAAAAGCCAAACATCTGTTGATATTTCCGGTTATTGCCCGTTCTATCGAAACCGGCTGGTCTTTCGGGACAGTCGGCTCGTCCACTTTTCGCTTTTCAAAAAGGGACACGGTTTCTAGAACGTCGAACCTGCAGTTATTATTATTGTACTCCACAAAAAAACAGCTGGTTACCGCTATTAATGGTTCTCAATATTTTGATAAAGAAAAATATATCCTGAACGAACAGGTCTCTTTCAGCTCCTATCCCGATAAATTCTGGGGATTGGGTAAGAACACTCCCGATGGAAATGAGGAATCCTACAAGTTCAAACAATTTTATGTGTATCTCCATATGTTACGGAAAGTAGCGCCCAGTTTGTTTGTGGGACTGCTTTTTGAAACACAAAGGGTATGGGATATCGAGTACAAGTCCGGGGGACTGTTTGACCAGCAAAAAGTAGCAGGGAGAACAGATTATCATGTTTCCGGACTGGGATCCAGCCTTACCTATGATAAGCGAAACAATGCATTTGCCCCGGATCAGGGGGTTTTCTGCCAGCTATCTTTTAACCATTTCGATAAATTCTGGGGCTCTGATTTCAATTACACAAACGTAATTGTTGATCTCAGGAAATACCTGCCGGTATTCGGCAACAAGGTGTTGGCCTTCCAGTTATACAGTTTTAATAATACCGGGGAAGTTCCCTTGCGAAGCCTGGCATCATTTGGTGGTGCCAACCGGATGCGCGGCTATTATGATGGCCGGTATAAAGACAATAACCAACTGATCATGCAGGGCGAATACCGCTTCCCTGTATATAAACGCTTTAGCGCAGTGGCTTTTGCAGGAGGTGGTAATGTAAGTAACCGCTTTGCAGATTACTCTATATCCGATATTAAAGTCTCTTACGGCGCCGGCCTGCGATTTGCGCTGGACAAAAAAGAGAAATTAAACCTCAGGGTCGATTACGGAATAGGACAGGGGAAGAATAATGGGTTTTATCTGCAGTTGGGGGAGGCGTTCTGATAGAAGGATTTTGAAATTTTGGAATTGGGAAATTTTGAAATTTATTCCCGCTCACAGCTTTACAAGTCAGCGACCTTTTTTCCTAATAAATAAACCACATACGTAAATACAAAAGCCGCCAACACATCGATGGTGTAGTGGACATGTTGTATCAGTACCAGCATTCCTACAATAATGGTGGCTATGAATGCTATGATCTTGTCGTTTCTTTTTTTGAGACAGAGAAAGATCAGGAATTGTGTGGATGTATGGCCTGAGTAGAAAAGATCTTTGGTGATAAACACTTCCGAGCCCCCGTAAAAAAGGCTGCTGATCGGGTCTTTGAGCGGGATCAGGCCAATAGGTGGGTTCAGTGGGATCAGGGTGATGGTAATCATCCGCGAGATACAGAGTATCACGATCGAACTGAGCATGACCAGGAACATATCCGGGTTCTGCGCAGAACGAAAACAGATAAAAAGATTCATCGACCAGATCAGGATAAACGTAAGGCCGGATACATCGATGGGTGGTATGATCCTTAACAATCGGTCGTTAAACTGGATCCCATCCCTTTTTTCAATAAAGGAAAAAAAATAGGGGAACGACATCAATATGATCAACAGAAGAATAGTGGCTACAATGATCTTGACCCTGTACTTTGGGTCGGCCCATGCTTTTCTCCATGCCAATGCTATGGTTTGATTCCTTTGCTCCTGCGATTGCATCCGTCAAAAATAGCGAGTCTTTAGTAATGCCATCTCACAAATGCTTCCATCGCTGCATATTTGGTCATACCCAATGCCGCATACAGATCGGCAGTGTGGGCATTCCTGTCCTCGGCCCTTTGCCAGAACTCACGGCTATCCGTGCCCTGAAAAGGAACCATATCTTTTTGCGACTGGTGTATAAAGATGCCGAAACGTTTTTTCATTACCTGGTCAGGGCTCATCGGTATTGCCATTTCAATTTCTGAAATATCCCATTCCTGCCAAGCGCCTTTGTATAACCATACCCAGCAATCTTTGATCCAGGGCTCTCCGGCAGCTTTTAACCTGCGCAGGCTTTCAAATACCACTTCCAGACAAACCTTATGCGTTCCGTGCGGATCAGCCAGATCGCCTGCACAATAGATCTGGTGAGGTTTTAATTTCCGCAAAAGCTCCATGGTCAGGATCACATCTTCTTCACCCATGGGTTTTTTCTCAATGGCACCGGTTTCATAAAAAGGGAGGTTCTGAAAATGACAACGGTCTTCTGTTAGTCCCACATAACGGCAGGTTGCTTTAGCTTCACAACGCCTGATCAACCCTTTAATAGAACGGATCTCGTCTGTATCGGGCTGGTTCTTCTGTTTGTTGGCGATGTATTGACGGGCTGCATTGAGAATGGCCTGGCTCTTATTGTTGTCGATACCGAACATATCTTCAAAACCTACGGCAAAATCAATAAAACGGGTTACAAATTCATCAGCAACAGCAATATTACCGCTGGTTTGATAAGCCACATGTACCTCATGTCCCTGATCATGCAAACGCATAAAAGTTCCGCCCATACTGATGATATCATCATCGGGGTGAGGGGAGAAGATGACACATCTTTTGGGATGTGGCTCGCTTCTTTCCGGGTGTGCCGGAATAACCGCACCAGGTTTACCACCTGGCCATCCGGTAATACTGTCGCGAAGCATATAATATACCTGAAGATTGATCTCATACGCATCGCCTTTCTCAATCAGCAGGTCTGAAAGGCCGTTTTCGAGATAATCATTAGGAGTCAGGCTCAATACCGATTTTTCTAATTTAAGCGCCATATGCACCACGGCTCTTTTGATCATCTGGTTTGTCCAGATACATTCTCCGGTAAGCCATGGCGATTTGATCCGGGTAAGATCCGCAGCGGCAGCTTCATCCACCACAAATGTGCAGTCGGGATGCTGTTGCAGGATACTGGCCGGCACCTGTTCTGTTACACCGCCTTCCACCGCGCGGGCAACGATCTGTGATTTTTGTCCCCAGCCCATTAAAATGATCCGCTTGGCATGTAAAATATTACTGATACCCATGGTGACCGCCAGCCTGGGTACTTTTGAAATATTCTGAAACTCATAGGTATTGGCGATCCGGGTTAAATTATCCAGGTTCACCAGCCTTGTTTTTGAATAAATGCTGGAACCGGGTTCATTAAAACCAATATGCCCGTTGAGGCCGATCCCTAATATCTGCAGATCAATACCACCCACATTCTCGATTTCCTTCTCATATTCTGCGCAATATTTCTTGATCTGTTCCTTGGGCCAGCTACCGTTGGGGATATGAATATTGGCCGGGTTGATATCGATATGGTCAAACAGATTCCTGTGCATAAAGCTCCAGTAACTCTGGTAAGCTTCTTTTTCAATTGGATAATATTCATCAAGGTTAAAAGTAACCACGTTTCTAAAGCTCAGACCTTCTTCCTTGTGCATCCGCACCAGTTCATCATACAAATGAAGGGGGGTGGCACCGGTTGCCATACCCAGTACACAGGACTCGCCCTTACTGGTCTTTTCACGAATAAGGCTGGCTATCTCATCTGCCACATATTTAGAACCGGTTTTTGAGGTTGGGAATATCTTAACCGGGATCTTTTCTAAGGAATCTACCATGGGGGTGGAAAATTTGATTTTTTACAAAACTAAAATTCTTTGACTAATTCATGCACAAGCTTGCATCATATCTAAATATTCCTGCAAAAATACGCAGTTTTCGCTTATTTATTGGCGGGATCAAGATAGGCTTTACTATAATTGACCTTTAACCAGTCGTACCGCTTGAACTGCGCCGGTAATCTTTTTTCAAAATCGTCCCAGTTGCGGGCCTCTTTCGGGCTCCATAATACCTCGCTCAGGGCCGTCATACGAGGGAAGATCATGTACTCAACTTTTGCCGGGTTCGACATATATTCCGTCCATACATTACCCTGTGCACCCAATACATATTTTGCCTCATCAGCGGTAAGTTCTTTAGGAACGGGTTCATAACCATACACGGTCTGTAAAGGCAGAAAACCACCAATCACCACCGAATCTTCTTTTTTCATCTGGCTATGGTCCAGGTAAACGTGAGAACCGGGTGTCATGATCACATTGTGCTTTTGTTTGGCGGCTTCTATTCCTCCTTTTTCTCCGCGCCAGCTCATAACGGTTGCGTTAGGGGCGAGGCCACCTTCCAGGATCTCATCCCAGCCAATGATCTGGCGTCCTTTACTGTTGAGGTATTTTTCAACACGCTGGATAAAATAACTCTGCAGACCATGTTCGTCCTTCAACCCTTTTTCTTTAATGAGTTGCTGACAGAATGCTGAACGTTTCCAGTTGTCTTTCGGACATTCATCCCCTCCAATATGAATATATTTTCCGGGGAACAGCCCCATCACTTCATCCATCACATCTTCAATAAATTTGAAAGTAAACTCACTCGGCACAAACACATCCGGGTAAACTCCCCATGCCTGCTGAACCTGCTTGCCGGTACTGTCGCCATTCCAGGCAACTTTGGGTGAATGTTTCGTGGCCTCATCAGGAAAACAACTTAATTGCGGGTAAGCGGCAATAGCTGCAGAAGCATGGCCGGGTAGTTCGATTTCAGGAACTACTGTGATTTAGCGGTCAGCTGCATATTTTACAATCTCTTTGATCTCTTCCTGTGTATAAAACCCGCCGTCTCTTTTTTGATCATTACCGGTACCGGGATGGTGGCCGATGATGGTTCCATTGCGGAATGCGCCAACAGAAGTGAGTTTCGGATATTTCTTGATCTCAATACGCCAGCCCTGGTCTTCTGTTAAATGCCAGTGAAACGTATTCATTTTATGCATCGCAATAAAATCGATAAACTTCTTTACATACGCGGTATTGAAGAAATGCCTGCCTACATCCAGGTGCATCCCCCGATAAGCAAAACGGGGATGGTCTTCAATTTCCAGACAGGGAACGGAAAGGCTCTGTTTCTTTTCCAAAGGCAATAAT
>CBHRAM010000176.1:0-7205 GCA_966076165.1 uncultured Chitinophagaceae bacterium | reverse complement strand
CCCATCAAAAAACCTAAAAAGCCGATCGTTGATACAGCCGTCAGAGCCATACCCGGCGATAATGTTTTTGATTTTCCTGCAGCACTATACACCAATGGTATCACTGAAGAAACACCGATCCCTACCAACAGAAAACCAATCGTAGCGGTTACAATACCGGGAAATAAAACAGCTGTCAGTAATCCTGTGGTGATCACAACCCCACTTCCCTGTAAAACTTTTTGTATCCCAAACTTTGTAACGATCTTATCTCCAATAAAACGGCCACCGGCCATGGTACTCATAAATGCTGCATAACCGAGTGTGGTTAACTCTTTGGGTGCTTCTACCACTTTTTGAAAATAGACACCGCTCCAGTCAAACATGGTTCCTTCACAAACCATACTGCTGAAAGCGATCAACCCCAGTTGCAGCAATGCCCTGTCCGGTTTGATGAAGAAAGATTGCCCATTATGCACTGCATCTGTGGGTAATGCATAACGCTGGATATAGACGATCAATAAAATACTGGTTACTGCTATACAGCAAAAATGAACAAAAGGAGAAAGTCCTTTCGATACTGCCAAAGCACCCAGTGCTGCACCTGTAAAACCTGCGAGGCTCCAGATCCCATGAAAAGAAGCCATGATAGAACGCCCATATAAATTTTCAACACCCACGGCCTGAGTATTGATTGAGATATTACAGAAGTTGCCCAATAGACCATACAGGAAAACAAAGGGCACCAGTGCCCATACACTATTGGCGGTTCCGATAAAGACAAGGATCAAAGCATAACAAATAGCAGCCACCGTTACCATTGTCTTGCTGCCAAATTTTGTGATCAGCCAGCCGGATAATCCGAGGCTGAGCATGGAACCCACGGGCAGGGCAAAAAGCACACCCCCCAATGCCGCGTCATTCAGATGCAGATGGGCTTTAATATCCGGAATGCGGCTGGCCCAACTGGCAAAACTCAATCCGGCTAGAAAGAAAAAAGTACCTACTGCAAAACGATGGGTTCTTTTAGAGATGGAGGCGGCTGTCATGACTGCAAAGATGCGTAAAATCAAAAAAAGCCCGTTTTTCAGGTTGAAACGGCACATTTGGGGCTGCTTGGGGCATTTCGGTTATATTTGCCGTCCGAAGAAAGGTCCATGGACCATCGACCATGGTCCATGGACCTTCTTTCACAAAACAAGCACTCGAAAAAACAGCAATTTATGTATCGTTCGCACACATGTGGAGAGTTACGGATCAGTGATGTAAGCAAAGAGACCACCCTCGCAGGATGGGTTCAGACCGTAAGAAAATTTGGCGCTATCACTTTTGTTGACCTGCGCGACCGTTATGGTATTACCCAGTTATTATTTGGTGAAGAACTCAATGCACAATTGGATGCCAATCCATTGGGAAGGGAATTTGTGTTACAGGCAACCGGCAAAGTTTCTGAACGCAGCAGTAAGAATGCCAATATTCCTACAGGAGACATTGAAGTGTCTGTAAAATCTTTTAAGATCCTCAATAAATCTGCTATCCCTCCTTTCACCATCCAGGATGATACGGATGGTGGAGATGATATCAGGATGAAATATCGTTTTCTGGACCTTCGCAGAAATGCAGTCAAGAAAAATTTAGAACTGCGATATGCCGTGAACCGTTCTGCCAGGAACTATCTGCATGAGAATAACTTCATGGATATAGAAACACCATTCCTGATCAAATCCACACCCGAGGGTGCGAGGGATTTTGTGGTGCCTTCCAGAATGAATCCCGGGCAGTTCTATGCATTGCCACAATCGCCGCAAACCTTTAAGCAATTATTGATGGTGAGCGGGTACGATCGTTATTACCAGATCGTAAAATGTTTCAGGGATGAGGATTTGCGGGCCGACAGGCAGCCGGAGTTTACACAGATCGACTGTGAGATGGCATTTGTAGAGCAGGAAGACATCCTGAATATGTTTGAATCATTGATCAAACGCATTTTTAAAGACGTTAAAAATATTGATTATACGGAAACGGTTGAGCGCATGAGCTGGGAAGAAGCCATGTGGCAGTTTGGTAACGACAAACCCGATATCCGCTTTGGCATGAAGATCGCCAACCTGAAATCAGCCTTCCTGAAAGGCGGGCAGATACAGGCAACAGGTGAACTGATCAATGGCGCGGGTTTTGGTGTATTTGATAATGCAGAAACGGTACTGGCCATTGCAGCCCCGGGATGCAGTGAATATACACGTAAGCAGACTGATGAATTGACCGAGTGGGTGAAACGTCCGCAGATTGGTATGATGGGATTGGTGTATATCAAATGCAATGCAGACGGCACTTACAAAAGCAGCGTTGATAAATTCTATACAGAAGATAAATTAAAATCGATTGCTGATGCAGCCGGTGCCAAAGCAGGTGACCTGGTATTGATATTGGCAGGCCGTGAAGAAAGAACCCGTAAAGCCACCAGCGAATTACGTCTGGAAATGGGTAAACGTTTAGGTTTCAGAAAAGATGATGAATTCAAATTATTATGGGTAATGGATTTCCCGTTATTTGAATATGCAGAAGATGATAACCGTTGGGTTGCCCGTCACCATCCGTTCACTTCTCCTAAACCGGATCATATTGACATGATGATCAACAATAACCCGTTGATCGAAAATGCAGAAAAGTATTTAGATCACCCTTATTCCAATATCAAAGCCAATGCCTACGATATGGTATTGAACGGCAATGAAATTGGTGGCGGTTCTATCCGGATCTATCAAAGAGAACTGCAGGAAAAAATGTTTGCGGCTTTGGGTATGAGTGAAGAAGAAGCCCTGCATAAATTCGGATTCTTATTAGGCGCCTTCGAATATGGTGCGCCGCCACACGGAGGTATCGCTTTTGGGTTTGACCGTTTGTGTTCTATTTTGGGTGGCAGCGAAAGTATCCGCGATTTTATCGCCTTCCCTAAAAACAATAGCGGCCGCGATGTGATGCTGGATGCCCCGAGCAGTATTGATGACAAGCAGTTTGATGAGTTGCAGATACAATTGAATCTGAAAGGATAAGCATTAAGCAAATTTTAATATAAAGCCCATCAGTATACCTGATGGGCTTTTTTAATATCTTAATCGATTTGTCAAGTATTTCAATCAGGAAACCGGCAATCTGTTGCGATTAGTCAGTTAGTATTCTAAAATTTCTTATCTTAGAAAAGTTGCTCGTCCGAATCCGTTTGGGTGGGCATTTTTTATTTGTACCTGACCATACAAATTAACTGTTTATGACCGGAGATATCCTCTTCCAGCAATACCCTGTTGTGCCCCATATCTGGGACGAAATGAAAAATTCCGAGAGCATCAGGCAACCATACCATACTATCTATGAAGCAGTAAGTAAACTGAACCTGCAGGACCTGCAGCAGAAAGATAAACTGGCCAGTGAACTGTTTATGAGCCAGGGTATCACGTTTACCGTGTATAGCGATAATGAAGGGATCGAAAGGATCTTCCCCTTTGATATCATTCCGCGCATCATCACTTCTGCCGAATGGAACCATATTGAAACCGGTATCAAACAAAGATTAAAGGCACTTAATCTTTTTCTGAAAGATATTTATAACGAACAGCAGATCGTTAAAGACGATATCATTCCGGCAGCTTTGATTGCCAGCTGTCCGCATTTTACACGTGAAGTATTCGGCATACAGGTACCCTATGATATCTATGTACATATTGCCGGTATTGACCTGATACGTGGAGATAACGGCACTTTCTATATTCTGGAAGATAATTTAAGAACCCCTTCCGGTGTATCGTACATGCTTGAGAACCGGGAAGTGACCAAACGGATCTTCCCCGACTTACTCGCCAACAGTAATGTGCGGATGATCAATAATTATCCGCTCATCCTGCATGATAATTTAATGGCATTATCACCCAGACAGAATGAGAATCCGGTGGTGGTATTGCTTACCCCCGGTGTGTTCAACTCCGCTTATTTTGAACATACTTTTCTCGCCAGACAAATGGGGATCCCATTGGTGGAAGGCCGTGATCTGGTGGTAGATAACCAGAAAGTGTATATGAAAACTACGGCAGGGTTAAAACAGGTAGATGTGATCTACAGAAGAGTGGATGATGAATTCTTAGACCCATTGGTATTCCGGCCCGATAGTGCATTGGGTGTTCCGGGTTTGATCAGTGCCTACAGAAAAGGAAATGTAGCTATTGTAAATGCGCTTGGCAATGGTGTGGCAGATGATAAAGCCGTATATGCGTATGTTCCGGAAATGATCAAATATTACCTGAATGAAGAACCGATCTTATCCAACGTGCCTACTTATCAGATGAAGAATGAAGAGGAGCGACAACATGTATTTGATAACATGGAGAAGATGGTGATCAAGGAGACCAATCAATCCGGTGGATATGGTATGGTAATGGGCAACAGTGCCTCACAGGAAGTGATGGAGAAAGCCAAAACGGCGATACTGGCCAACCCCAGGAATTTTATCGCACAGCCGATCATTCAATTATCAACGGTTCCCTGTTTACTCGATGGAAAATTACAACCCCGCCACGTAGACCTCCGCCCCTATGCCTTATGCGGCCCCAACGGAATTGAAATAGTTCCGGGGGGATTAACAAGGGTGGCATTAAGAGAAGGATCGCTGGTGGTGAATTCATCACAAGGGGGAGGAAGTAAGGATACCTGGGTGATAGATATGCCAGAGAACAGACCATAGACAATGGTCCATGGACTATGGTCTATGGACAAACACTCATAATACAAGTAACAAACTATGCTAAGTAGAATCGCCGACTCATTATTCTGGCTCCATCGTTATATGGAAAGGGCCGATGGAATGTTGCGTTTGATCAAGACGAGTTATATCTTATCATTCGACAAAGTGGCCAGCGGCATTACCTGGGAGCCAGCCCTGAAAATATTTACTTCACTCTCTCCAGAAGAGATCGAAGTATTGAAAAGAAATGATACAGCGGTATTACAATATCTGCTCACAGATACAAAGAATCTGAACTCTTTAAAAGTGATCGTTACCCGTGCCCGGGAGAATGCAAGGGGTGTGCAGGACCAGATCACCAAAGAAGTATGGGAGCAGGTGAACCAGTTGTACCACATGATCAACCACCCTTCTCTCTCTGAAAAATTATCGGGCCCGGATGCGATCGTTGTGATCGATGCCCTGATCAGCAGCAGCGATCAGTTCTGTGGTATCACAGACAGCACCATGCCACGTGGCCAGGGCTGGAATTATATGAACCTCGGAAAATTCACAGAACGCTGTTTGTCTACAGTAGAGTTTACTAATACTTTTTTTCAGATGGTAGACTATGACTTCACCAAAGAAGAGGATATCCTGTTCTGGAGAAGTTTACTACTGGCATTATCAGGTTATGAACTGCATTTAAAGAATTACAGCAATGTGAACCATAACTGCAATGTGGCACAGCAGGTATTGTTTGATAAAAATTTCCCCCGTTCTTTGTATTACGCATTAGACAGGGCAAATAAGTACCTGCGGGATGTAACAGAATTAAATCCTGTTGAAGGCACTCCGCCCTTATGGAGGGCATTTGGCAGGTTGCATAGTTCCGTAAAATTTGCCGACCTTGCCATTGTTGCCGAAACAGGATTAGAGCCTTTTTTAAAAGAAATAAGAAAAGAGTTGAATGAGTTTAGCAGGATGTTGGGACAGACCTATTTTTCTTATTCGTAAACAAACCCATAATGCCGATCTTTAAGATACACCACATTACCAAGTACGAGTACGACAGGCCGGTGAAAGAGAGTATGAATCATATCATGATCTATCCCTTTCAATCTGCCGACCAGGAAATATTGCAGCACGAATTATTGATCACAGGTAAGCCCGAAGTATATGCATATATAGATTATTGGGGCAATAAGATCGGCACATTCAACCTGCTATCTCCGCATAGGGAACTGGTGATAGAAAGTAAATTATTGATCCGCACTTTATCTCCCGAACAACTTCCCTTGCCCAATGATACTTTTTCAAAAGATGTAGAATCTGTTGCTTATAATGATCTGCACTTACTGGAGCTTGAAAGAGTATCAAAAATCAAAGCCATCGGCCTGATGCAGCAATACGTATCGGCACTAAGCTATCCCGGAAAAGATATCCGTTCGATCGTAGAAGATACCTGTAAATTTATTTTTACAGATTTTACCTATATCAAAGGCATCACCACCATCGAATCTACTGTTGATGAGATCCTCGAAAAAAAAGCCGGTGTATGCCAGGATTTTGCACATGTGATGCTGGAACTCTTACGAATGATGGGGATCCCGTCGAGATATGTGAGCGGGTATATCTGTCCTAACAAAAACGGCATGCGTGGCGAAGGTGCCACTCACGCATGGGTAGAAGCTTATATCCCGGGTTTTGGCTGGGCAGGCATTGACCCTACCAATAATGTCTGGGCCACCAATCACCATGTAAAACTGGCCGTTGGGCGTGACTTTACGGATTGTACCCCTGTGAAAGGCACGTTTAAAGGCCCGGCAAGGCAGTCGCTCTCCGTTTATGTATCTGTAGGTTATGAAGATGGCGAGACCTTTGAAGAGCTCACCAAGGTTCAGCTGGAAAAGCAATCAGCCAGTGAACTTGCTGAAATTATTATTGATACATTTGCGGGACAGCAGCAACAATAACTGCTTACCCATAATGAAAGCATTAACTCTTTTCCGCATACTTACTTTTGTTCTTCTGCCTATTGCCGCTCTGTTTGCCGTGATCGATTTCTTTATGCTGCTCACAGCCCTGGCCAATCCCGCTATGTTATTTGTTGTTTTTGTGATGGCGGGATTTGTGATCTATACATTTGCCAGCCTGCGTTTTCTTACCAAGGGAATTGACCTGAATAAACCATGTAAATCCTCCTTAAAAGACTGGATAAAAGTAAACGGCTATGTATCTATTTTTCTGGGGGTTAGTTTTTTGATGAATTCTCTTACCGTTTTCTTTACAAGCGAAGCCAATCTTCGCCAGATTCTGAACCAGTTTCTTGAGCAGCAGCCCACAGTACCGGCCATGCTCACACCGGAATTATTTATTTATATGATGAAGATTGCTGCCTGGTTTCTGTTATTTATCAGCATAGCGTTACTGGCACATATACCTATTAATTTCCGTATGTTAAAGCAATATGGCTACCTGTTTGAGGAACCTACTGCAGCAGAATAGTTTTTTT
>CBHRAM010000175.1:0-7227 GCA_966076165.1 uncultured Chitinophagaceae bacterium | reverse complement strand
AAAAGGCTAAGAGTCGCTACCAGCAATAATTTCACAGTTCTAAGGGCCATACCTGTTTCTAAATTTGCGGCAAAGATAGGGGTAAGGGGGTGAAAACCCTACATGAAAACCTAGAAAATCTTACACACAATTGGAATGAATCAGAGGGGTGTTTTATCAGTGGAACCTGAATACCGGATATCGGGGTAAGAAGCGGGCTCTTGGGAACATTTTTCGGCATTTTTGGGCAAAAAAACGGGTAAAACCCCCTGATTAAGCCGGAATTGTTGTTTTCTTCTCGAATTGCATTTCGTGAAGTTTCGCATAAAATCCTCCCAGGATCAATAACTCCTCATGGGTACCCATTTCCTTCACCTCCCCCTTATCCAGCACAATGATCTTGGTGGCTTTCCGTATGGTAGATAATCTGTGGGCAATTACGATTGAGGTTCGGCCGGAGATCAGGGTATCTGTTGCTTTTTCGATCAGCATTTCGCTTTCGGTATCAATAGACGAAGTGGCTTCATCCAGGATCAGGATAGCCGGATTATATAATAAGGCACGGATAAAGGATAAAAGCTGCCGTTGCCCAAGGCTAAGGGTACTACCCCTCTCCATCACATCATAATCATAACCACCCGGTAACTGCATGATAAATTCGTCTACCCCGATCATTTTGGCTGCCGCGATCACCTGTTCACGGGATATTTCAGGGTTACGGAGTGTAATATTATCCATCACAGAACCTGAGAACAGGAAAACATCCTGCAATACCACCCCGATGCCTTTCCGCAAAGTATCCAGTTCGTAATTTTCTACGTTTACCCCATCAATCAGGATCTCTCCTTTTTGGATATGGTAAAGCCGGTTAAGCAGGCTGATGATAGAGGTTTTTCCGCTACCGGTATGTCCCACCAGTGCAACCGTTTCACCCGCTTTAACACTGAAATTGATATCCTTTAATACATAATTGGGTTCTGTATAGGCAAAGGAAACATGCTTAAAATCGATCCGCCCCTCCATATGGGCCGGGTTATAGGCATCCGCCACGGATGGCGGGGTAACATCTTCATTATCCAATACTTTGAAAACACGTTCTGCGGCGATCATGCCCATTTGCAGCACATTGAACTTGTCTGCTATCACACGCAGGGGGCGGAAGATCTGGTTCAGGTATAAAATAAATGCTACCAATAGCCCCGCATTCAAAGTTCTTCCGGCTACCCACCATACCAATAAACCCGTGCTGATGGCCAGTACCACTTCCACCACCGGAAAGAAAACAGAATAGGCAAAAATGGCTTTGATATTGGCATTGCGGTGCTCCGCATTGATCTTTTTGAATTTATCCATCTCCCTTTCCTCCGCAGCAAAAGCCTGCACCACCTGCATACCGGTGATATGTTCCTGCACAAAAGCATTCAGCGCCGCCACCGCATTTCTTACCCTGATAAAACTCTTGTTCACACTTTCTTTAAAATAATAAGTGGCAATGATCATGATCGGGAAAGGCGCCAGGCTGAGCAGTGTTAAACGCCAGTCTATCCAGAACATCGTTCCCAACGTAATAATAATGGTAAGCAGATCGGCAATGATCGGGATCAACCCATCCGAAAAAATATCATTGATACTTTCTATATCATTGATCGTTCTGGTAGTAAGGGTTCCGATAGGTGTTTTATCAAACTGGCTCAGGTTCAGGCTGATGATCTTTTGGTAAACAGCATTCCGCATATCCTTTACCACACTTTGTCCCATCCGTGCCGTAATAAATGTAAAAAAGAAACGGACCGTTGTTTCAATAAACAGAAAGATGACCTGGAAAATACTTACGGCGATAATAAATTTAGTGGCGTCTGACAGATCGTTCGTAAACAAAACGGTTTTCAGCCATTCGGGAACCAGGAATGCTTTGCCGGTAGCTTTGTCTAAAGTTAACTGGATCAGGTAAGGCCTTACGGGAGCAAAAGCGGCCATCAAAACAGCCAGCAGCAGGCTTATATAAAAAATAGCACGGTAGGGCTTTACAAAAAGGAAGACCCTTGCCAGCAACGAAATATTAAAAACTTTCTTTTTGGGCGATTCACTCATGATAGTGGTCAAAGGTAAGGAGGATGTGGGCAGCGGATTTGCCGATTATGGAAAATTTACTTCCGCGTTTTCTGTTCAGGTCGCTTTAGCGTCCCGACCGGAAAACGCCGCATTCCTTCGTATATTCGCCATACAATATGGAGCAAGCACCGGAAAGCATACTGGACCCTGTTTTACCCAAATACAATCTCAACGAAGAACAGGAACGGAACGAGATCATCAGGCATTATCGTGCCCTGCTGCGCAGCCTCAGGCCCAAACTCAAAAAAGGGGATAAAGAACTGATCCGCCAGGCATTTGAAATGGCGGCAGAAGCCCATAAGACCATGCGCCGTAAAAGTGGCGAACCCTATATCATTCACCCGATAGCTGTTGCAATGATCTGTGTGGAAGAAATTGGCCTGGGTGTACGTAGTACCATTTGCGCTCTTCTACATGATACTGTTGAAGACACCGATATCACCCTTGAAGATGTGGACCGTGAATTTGGCCATGAGATCTCCAAGATCGTTGACGGGCTTACCAAGATATCCAGTGTAATGGATACCAATACCAGCCAGCAGGCTGAGAATTTTAAAAAGATCCTTTTAACACTTACCGATGATCCGAGGGTGATATTGATCAAGCTAGCAGACAGACTGCACAATATGCGCACCCTCGATCACATGAAGCGCGAGAAGCAATTGAAGATCGCATCAGAAACGGTTTGGGTATATGCACCCCTGGCGCACAGGATGGGTTTGTACAATATCAAAACAGAGCTCGAAGACCTTTCCATGAAATACATGGAACCCGATGCCTATCGTGAGATCGCCAGAAAACTGGCAGAAACAAAAAGAGAACGCACCCGGTATATCAATGAATTCATCCGCCCGCTGAAAGACAAATTACAGGCCGGCGATTTTCATTTTGAAATTTATGGCCGTCCCAAGAGCATCCACTCTATCTGGAACAAGATCAAAAAGAAAGCTGTGGCTTTTGAAGAAGTATACGATCTGTTTGCCATACGTGTGATACTCGACTCTGCCCCCGAAAAAGAAAAAGAAGATTGCTGGAAGGTCTATTCCATGATCACCGATGAATATACCCCTTCACCGGAGCGTTTACGCGATTGGCTGAGTAATCCCAAGAACAACGGATACGAAGCCTTACACACAACCGTGATGGGCCCGCAGGGAAAATGGGTGGAGGTACAGATCCGTACCAAAAGGATGAACGAGATCGCCGAAAAAGGCCTGGCCGCTCACTACAAATACAAAGAAGGCAGTAACGATCCAGAAGACCGCTTTGATAAATGGTTTGGACAGATCCGTGAAGTGCTGAGCACACAGGATACAGACGGAGTGGACTTCTTACAGGATTTCAAAACCTCTTTCCTCGCAGAAGAGATCTATGTGTACACACCCAAAGGCGAAGTAAAAATGTTGCCCACAGGCAGTACGGCCCTTGATTTTGCATTTTCTATCCACTCGGCCATCGGCACCAAATGTATCGGCGCCAAAGTGCACCATAAACTGGTTCCCATCAGCCATAAATTACGCAGTGGCGACCAGGTAGAGATCATTACCAGCAACAAACAGAAACCATCAGAAGACTGGCTGGGAATGGTGGTTACGGCCAAGGCAAAAAGCAAGATCAAAGATGCACTGCGCGAAGAGAAAAGAAAAATAGCGGATGACGGCAAGTACACCCTCCAACGCAAGCTCGAAGCCATGGGTGCCGCTTACAGCCAATACAATATTGATGAGCTGGTACAGTTCTATAAATTACCATCGCCGCTCGACCTGCATTATAAGATCGCTACCAAGAATCTTGACCTGAAAGAACTGAAAGATTTTCATGTATTGGGCGATAAGATAGAGATCCCTAAACCAAAACCTGCGTTGGTAGAAATTCCATCGCATGACCCCAGCCAGCAGAAACATCATTATAACAAGAAAGATTCTGAGCTGATCATTTTTGGCGAAAGCAGCGATAAGATCATGTATGCCCTCGGGAAATGCTGTCACCCGATTCCCGGTGATGACGTATTTGGTTTTGTAAGTACCGGTAAAGGATTGATCATACACCGCACCAATTGTCCGAATGCGGCCCAGTTAATGGCTAATTATGGCCACAGGGTGGTAAAGACCAAATGGGCCAAGAACAAGGAGATCTCCTTCCTTACCGGTTTGAAGATTGTGGGACTGGACGATGTAGGTGTTATCAATAAAATCACCAATGTGATCAGCGGCGACCTGCGGATCAATATCTCCGGGCTTACCATCGAATCCAAAGAAGGCCTGTTCCAGGGAACCATCAAAGTATTTGTACACGATAAAGAGGAACTGGAAGAGCTGGTTCACCGTTTAAAATCACTGAACGGGATACAAACAGTTGATCGTTTTGATACAGAAAATCTTGGCTGAGCCTTAAGTTACCCACAACCTTTACCAAAGAAGGATATAAAATTTTATTGAATTAGGTTTTAACGATAGGCTTGACTTATTTTTGTCGCGATTCAAACGAATTTTATGGTTGATGTAATTTTAGGTTTACAGTGGGGAGATGAGGGTAAGGGCAAAATAGTTGACTACTTCGCACCCAATTATGATATTGTTGCCCGTTTCCAGGGCGGCCCGAATGCCGGACATACTTTGTATGTAGAAGGAAAGAAAATGGTATTGCACCAGATCCCTTCCGGTATTTTTCACCAGAATAAAATCAATGTGATCGGCGGTGGTGTAGTACTTGACCCCGTAACACTGAAAAGAGAATGTGATGCCGTAGCAGCGCATGGTATTGACGTAAAGAAAAACCTGTTCATTTCTGAGCGTACCAATATCATCGTTCCCACGCACCGTGCCCTGGATAAGGCTTCCGAAATGTCGAAAGGGGAAAGCAAGATCGGTTCCACTTTAAAAGGTATCGGACCCGCCTATATGGACAAAACCGGAAGGAATGCACTCCGTGTTGGCGATCTGTTAGATAAGAATTTCACTTCTCAATACATTAAGCTCAGGCTGAAGCATCAGAAAATGTTAGACAGCTATCACTTTATAGAAGATATCTCAGCCTGGGAGGAAGAATTTTTCGAGGCATTGGAATTTCTGAAGACCCTGAATGTGGTGAATTGTGAATATTTCATCAATAACCAGATCAGCGCGGGCAAGAAAGTATTGGCAGAAGGTGCCCAGGGCAGTATGCTGGACATTGATTTCGGAACTTTCCCGTTTGTTACTTCATCCAATACCATTTCTGCAGGTGTTTGTACCGGCCTGGGGGTTTCTCCCAAGCAGATCAATGAGGTGATGGGTGTTACCAAAGCCTATTGTACCCGTGTTGGGGGCGGACCTTTCCCAAGTGAATTGAACGATGCTACCGGCGAAGAACTGAGAAAAGTAGGTAATGAGTTTGGTGCCACCACAGGAAGGCCCCGCCGTTGTGGCTGGATCGACCTGGTTGCCTTGAAATATGCCTGTATGCTGAACGGCGTAACACAGGTAATCATGACCAAGGCCGACGTATTGGACGCATTTGAAGAACTCAACGTGTGTACCGCCTATAATATCAATGGTAAAGAGACCGAAGAAGTACCTTTCCAGATGTCACGCGCCAAAATTGAGCCGGTATTAAAAGCATTTAAGGGCTGGAACATGGATACAACTGCGATTAAAGAAGCCGCAGCTTTGCCCGGTGTAATGAATACTTATATTAACTTTATCAATAACTATATCGGCGCACCGGTTAAATATGTTTCCAACGGACCGGGGCGTGACCAGATCGTTCATGTTTAGGATGATTTGGCACTTGATTTGTACTTGAAAAATTTTTTTGGTTAATAATAAATTGCGTTGAAATTTTACGCAACAATCTTATTAGAAATATGGCACCAAAATCTGATAAGGATATCAAATCCACCACACCAAAAACAACGCCGGCAAAAAATGCCGATGCGAAGCCGTCTTCCAAAAGCAAAAAGCAACTGGAAGAGGACGATGATGATTTTGAAGATGATGAGGAAGATGTAAAACCATCTGCCAAAAAATCTGCTGCAAAATCATCCGGTAAGAAATCCAAAGATGACGACGACGATGATGATGAAGTCGACGATGTAGATGATGATTGGGAAAAACCCGAAGAAGAAGATGATTGGGATCCTGATTTCGATGAATTTGATATTCCTAAAAGCAAAGGAAAGAAAGCCGTCGGCGGCGCCAAGAAAAAAGGCGACGATGAGGACGATTTTAAAATAGATGAAGACTTTAAAGAATTCGACCTCTTCAATGATAAAAGCGGCGGATTTGATGATGATGAAGACGATGATTTCTGATCATCCACTACCAGCCTAGTGAACAGAGCTACCGAATCTTTCCCGATAAAAAATACTGAGCAATTCAAACAGCAAATGTTGAACTGGGCCAACCGGTTCAACATTTGTTGTTTTCTGGATAACCATCAGTATGCTTCGCCTTTTCAATCTGTGGAATGCCTGGCTGGGGTAGGTTCTGTAAGAAGCTTCAATGCTACCAATAACATACTTGATCAGCTCAACAATTTCTGCAACCATGAAAAAGACTGGCTGTTCGGCCATCTCAATTATGATCTGAAGAACGCCATAGAACCCCTGCAATCCCTTCATCCCGATAACATTGGTTTTCCTGATACATTTTTCTTTCAGCCCGAGACCGTTTTGCAATTGAATGATGATGTATGCACCATCGCTTCATTAACATCAGATCCGCAAAGCATCATTGCTGAAATACAAAACAGTCCATGGACCATGGACCACGGACCATCGACGATCACCGTTCAATCCAGAATTACCCAACAGGAATATACCGCGATCATCCAACAATTACTCCAGCATATCCACCGTGGCGATTGTTATGAGATCAATTTCTGCCAGGAGTTTTATGCAACAGATGTAACGGCCGATCCATTGGGCTTGTATAACCGTTTAACCGCTGTATCCCCCAACCCCTTCTCTTCTTTTTATAAACTGGATGATAAATACCTGCTTTGCGCCAGTCCCGAAAGATATATCCAGCGTAAAAGCGATCATATTATTTCACAACCGATCAAGGGTACGTATAAAAGAGACCTGACCAATGCAGCTGCCGATCAAACACTAAAAACACAATTACAGCAAAGCGAAAAAGACCGGACCGAGAATGT
>CBHRAM010000174.1:0-7283 GCA_966076165.1 uncultured Chitinophagaceae bacterium | reverse complement strand
GGTTTGGCTGCATATTGATGGTATTGTATTTCCGGAGTTCATCCGCAATGGAAGCGGCTTATGGTTTTTCGATTACCGTGGCAATGATGATGACAACGGTGCTGCTTAATTATTACCTGCTCTTCAGATTGAAATGGAAACAGGTTTATGTGGCTTTGATCATTGGTGTATTTGCAATTATTGAGATCTCTTTTTTTGTAGCCAATGTTGCCAAGATCAAAGAACGATGGATGTTCCTGTTTTTTGAACTATTCATTTTTCTCACAATGTATGTCTGGTATTATGCACGGAAGATCAATAACCGTTTTGTGAAATTCACTGATATTGGAAAACATATACCTCAGCTGATCGAGTTAAGTGCCGATGATTCAGTCCCAAAATTTTCAACACACCTGATCTATCTGTCGAAAGCCAACAGCCGTTCACAAATAGAAGAAAAAGTCATCCGCTCCATTTTTTCAAAAAAGCCCAAACGGGCCGATGTATATTGGTTTGTTCATATAGACCGTACTGAAGAACCTTATACATTAAGCTATGATGTATCGGAATTGGTAGATGACAAGGTGATCAAAGTGAATATCCATATCGGTTTCAGGGTACAACCCAAAACTGAGTTCTATTTTAAGAAGATCGTACAGCAGCTGGTAAATCAAAAAGAACTAAACCTGCACATCCGGCCCGATGGTTCAACAAAATATAATCCGGAACCGGATTTCAAATTCATCGTCATTGAAAAATTCCTGTCCGTAGAAAACGAATTTTCCATACGCGACGGCCTCCTTTTACAGGCTTACTTCAGGTTAAAAAATATGGGCCTGAGCGATGAAAAAGCTTTCGGCCTGGATAAGAGTGATGTGGTAACAGAGCAGATACCATTAGTCTATCATCCTATACAGCATATAGAACTGGAAAGGATCCAAAACAAGTACACACCCATTTGTTAATCAGTGTACTTATAGCCAACGCCCCGAACAGAATGGAAATGTTTGGGGTTGCGGCTATCTTCTTCAAAATATTTGCGGAAGCTGAGGATAAAATTATCAATGGTTCTTGTAGTAGGGTACACATTATAGCCCCAAACTACCTGCAGGATCTTTTCGCGGGTTACCACATCGCCTTTGTTTTCGATGAGTAATTTGAGGAGCATGGATTCTTTCTTACTCAATTCTACCCTTTGACCGTTCCAGGTGATCGCATCCTGTGCTTTGAAATCAATTTTATTGTTCCCAAAATCAAAGATGTCGCCAATCGTTTCCTTTACCTGTATCTTTTTATTTTTCTGGATCAGCTTGTCTACCCGCAACAATAACTCTTCCAGGTTAAAAGGTTTGGTCATATAATCATCCGCCCCTTTTTTTAAACCCAATACTCTGTCGGTACTGCTGTTGCGTGCGCTCAACATAAGAATGGGCACATCATTGTTGTTTACCCGAACAGTTTCTGTAACACTGATACCATCCACTTCCGGCATCATAATATCCATGATGATCAGGTCAAAATATTCATTGCCGATCTTTTTCAATGCTTCATTACCGTCATACGCAGAAGTTACCTCATACCCCTCCAGCTCAAGGTTAAGTTTGAGTGCTTCGTGAAGATTTTCTTCATCATCCACTACTAATATGCTGGCTTTTGACTCTTTCATGGTTATTTCAATAACACGGTAAAATTACTGCCTGTGGGGTGATTATCTGTCACAGAAATGTAGCCATTATGGCTTTCAGCGATCTTTTTGCAAAGGTACAGTCCCAAACCCGTGCCCTTGGTACGGCGGGTATTCTCATCACCGCTGCGGTAGAATTTATCAAATACCTTCTTTTTTTCTTCGTCGGCAATACCGCTACCTTCATCTTTAACACTAAGGGATACCTTTTTATTTGACTCTTCCAGTGAAATGGTAATGGGCGATTCTTTGGGTGAATATTTCAAGGCATTTTCGATCAGGTTATTGACCAGCATCTGTAATAAAAGCGGTTCGCCGTAAAAATAGATGCCTTCAGAAATATTTTCCCTGAGTTCGCGGTGCGGGAAGCGGTTTTTAAAATCATCAATACAGCCTTCCACCAGATCGGTCAAATGGATCTCCTGTTTAGCAGAAGCATAGGCACCGGCATCCAGCTGTGAGGCAAATAGTACATTATTGCAAAGGGTATTTAAACGATTGGCTTCCTGTAAGGTATTACTGATGAGTTTTTGTTGTTTATCCTCATCCAGTTTTCTTTTTTGCAGGGTTTCGAGGTTCAACTGTGCGATGGCGATAGGTGTTTTCAATTCGTGGGTGATGGCCATCATAAAATTCTGCTGTTGCTGCGATAACCGCAGTTGGCGCCGGGTAGCCCTGAATACGAAAACCGTTCCCAGCACGATCAGAAATAAGAAGATGGAACCTTCTCCGATATATTGAGCGGTCTTTCTTTTACGGGCTTCTTCAATTTTAAGAGAGGCATTGTAGTAAGCCGGATCATCTTTTTTAAGTTCGGCCAGTTTAATATGGGAGATATCCTGGTTCTGTTTTTCCAGTTCAATAAACCACCAGCCCAATGCCGCCACCATATACAGGAATAACACCCAGTATGCCAGTGTTACAACGGCCAGTTTCTGTGGTTTAAACGTACTCATGGTTTTACTTTTTCAACACGGATGCCGGCGTTCAATATGTATTGAAGCGGTTCTTCACGCATATTCTGTTGAAGGGTAAAAGTGTAGTTCCCTTTTTTGAGTTTTACGGGTGAGCGGGTGATCAATGCACGATGGTCGAACACATCATCCATTCCCGTTCCCAGCCAGCCTTTGGTATTATCTGCAAGGGTAATATTTACCAGTTGTGTTTTAAGCGAATCTTTCGGCCCCTGGGTGGAAATATTGAGCCAGATATTATTGAAGTGATAAGCATCTTCATGACGCAGGATCACAAATATTTTATACGCAGACACCGTATCTTCTATATCAAAAATAAAAGAAGGTTTTTCTGAATTCTTCCATTCATGCGTGGGAAAGGCAGTTGTTTTTTCATATACATCCAAAGTGCCGCAACCCGCCAGGAACAGTACAAAACAGATGGATCCGATCAATTTTTTCACTGACAATGATTTGGAGCAAAGATAAAGAAAGCTGTCAGCTATTAGGGGCATTTCAATGGAGGATGTTTTTTTTGCCACAGATTTCACAGATTGGCACTGATTAACCACCCGGGATGGTAGCACTATAAAACATTTAAGATCTGCTCCTTGGCTTTTTCCAGTTCATCCTTCATCAGGATCACACATTTCTGAATGGTGGAATCGTAAGCCTTAGAGCCCGTGGTATTGATCTCACGGCCCAGTTCCTGAAGGATAAAAGATAATTTTTTCCCTTTGCTGTTCTCTTTTTCTGAAAGTATGGAACGGAAATAATTGCAGTGGTTCTTTAAACGTACCTGTTCTTCGCTGATATCGATCTTTTCAATATAATAGATCAGTTCCTGTTCCAGGCGGTTGGCATCGTAGTTTTCCTTGCCAACATTTTCATCCAGCACTTTTACCAGGCCTTCTTTGATCTTGGTTCTGCGTAAAGGTTCCAGTTGGGTGATCTGGTCCTGCTGCGATTCAATATTATTGATACGTAATAAAAGGTCTGATTCGATAGATTTACCCTCATCCATCCTGTGCTCATTCAATTGCTGGATAGCATCTTTTAACACTTTCTCAAAAAATTTCCATTCATCATCGGTCAGCATTTCTGTGGAAGGGGTGATCACATCCGGCAGTTTCAGAATCGTACTAAGGATATCTCCCGTTTGTAAATTAAGTTCGGCAGCCAGTTGTGCCACCGGTTCAAAATAAGCTTTGGCAAGATCTGTGTTGATAGATACCGGTTTGCTGGCCCCGTTTTGTTTGATATTGATATTGCATTCCACACTTCCCCGCTGCAGGCCTTCATTCAAAGTACTCCTCACTTCAAATTCAAATGGTTTGAGCAGCGCCGGTATGTTCAGGCGCAGATCGAACTGCTTTCCGTTCAGGGAACGTACTTCTACCAGATAAGTTTTATCGGCTAATGTTTGTTCGGCCCTTCCGTAACCCGTCATGGAGTGTAGCATATCAGAATCGTTATTAGGTAAAAGTAGTGGTTGACGGGGAGAATAGCTAAAATTGGTTAGTGTGCAGGTATTGTGTCCTCACAATACCTCAATTTAAAAATCAATCCCTACCCATTTACGTTTGCTCTTTTCGTATTTTTCAAAATTGAATTTATACAGTTTGCCTGGTCTGTGCGGCACATCCTGTTCCATTTCATCAATATCTATCAACAGGTCCATAGAAGCAAACTTCTTCCGGAAATTGCGACGGTCAAGCGTTACTCCTAAAATGGCTTCGTACAGGTTCTGCAGTTCGCGGAGGGAGAACTTTTCAGGTAATAAATTGAATCCCAGCGGATGCTCCTGTATCCTTTTTTGTAACCATGCATAGCAGGAGTCTACGATATCTTTATGGTCGAAAGCCATTTCTTTTAAAGAAGCCACCGAATGCCAGTGCAGGTCATTATCATGGATCTTTAATTCGTGGTGGTTAATATTCAGCAAAGAACAATACGCAATAGTAATTACCCTGCCACCGGGGTGGCGGTTGGGATGGCCGAAAGCGCGAACCTGGTCGAGGAACACATCAGTCATGCCCGTTCTTTCTTTCATGATACGGTATGCGGCATCATCCAGTTCTTCATTGTCGCGCACCATATCGCCCAACAAAGAAAGTTTGTCTTCGAATACTTCAAGGTCACTTTTGATCAATAAGATCTTCAGCTTGTTTTCTTCAAACCCGAAAATGGCGCAGTCAATCGTAAGCGGAACTTTTGGGTAAGACCGAACCAGTTCCACTGCATCCTTGATCAGGTGCGGCTCATGCAAAACAGGAGCAGTATGCTTTTTGGTCATTGGCAGTTTTTGAACAAATACCCGCTAACAAAGCCTGTATACGGGGGCTGGCAAGATACAAAGTTTCGGAGTTGTGCAGATAATTTTCGGGGTGGTTTCTATGTGAAGTACTAAGCGCTTAACTTTATCCGGCAATTTTCTTCTATGTACAGCAGCGAACAGATACAAAATTTACAGCAGGCATCCACCCTTTTCCTGTCAAAGGCCAAGGACCCCTCCGGAACCCTTGACCCGGTTGAGATTGCGGATTTGAGAGAGGTCTTACGCTTTCATGAATACAGGTATTATGTACTGAGCGAGCCCCTGGTATCGGATTACGAATATGATATCCTGTATAAGCTGTTACAAAGAACCGAACTGGCATATCCCGAATTGGTAACCCCCGATTCTCCCACCCAGCGTGTGGGCAGCAGCCTTAACCAGAATTTTGTAACGGTTCAGCACCTGGTTCCGATGCTAAGCCTGGACAATAGCTATAATGCAGATGACCTGACCGATTTTGACAGAAAGGCCCGCGAGCTCAGTGGTATGGAAGAGATCGAGTACTGCATCGAACCCAAATTTGACGGAGCCAGTATATCGCTGATCTATGAGAACGACCTGCTCACCCGGGCCACCACCCGTGGTGATGGTGTAGAAGGAGAAGATATTACCACCAATATCAAACAGATCCGTTCCATTCCCCTTACCGCTGCTTTTTCTACATATGGCATAAAGCAAATTGAGATCCGCGGCGAGATCATCATGAGTAAGCAGTCATTTGAAAAGTACAATACCCAGCTTACCGCACAAGGCTTATCCCCTCTTGCCAATCCAAGAAATGCGGCATCAGGCAGTCTGCGCATGAAGGACCCAAAAGAAGTGGCCCAAAGAAATTTAGATGCCTTCCTATACCATGTAAGCTATTTCATCAAAGATGACAACTCCAAACTCCAAACTTCAAACTCCAAACTGCTCCATACTCACTCCGGCTCCCTCGAACTCCTATGGAACCTGGGTTTCCGTTCTCCACAGAAAGAGAAACGGGTAGTGAAAGGCATACAGCCGGTAATTGACTATTGTCTGGATTTTGAAGCGGGCCGTGATAACCTGCCTTATGAAATTGATGGCATGGTAGTTAAGGTGAATGATCTTGGTTTGCAGGATCGGCTTGGCATGACCTCGCACCATCCCCGCTGGGCCATTGCTTTCAAGTTCAAGGCAAGACAGGCTACTACCAAATTAAGAGCCGTTGAATTTCAGGTGGGAAGAACAGGGGCCGTAACGCCGGTTGCCAAACTGGATCCTGTATATCTTGGTGGCGTAACCGTTTCCAGCATTTCCGTTCATAACGAAGAATATATCAGGGAGAAGGACCTGAAGATCGGCGACAGTGTATTGATAGAACGTGCCGGAGATGTGATCCCGCAGATCGTTAAGTCCTTACCGGAATTGCGTAATGGTTCTGAAGTGGACATCATTTTTCCGAAAGAATGCCCGGTTTGTAAAAGTGAATTATTCAAGGAAGATACCGAAGCCGTATGGCGTTGTATCAATATTGAATGTGAGGCACAGGTGGTAGAAAAAATGATCCATTTTGTGAGTAAGGATGCGATGGATATTAAAAGCTTTGGCGAAGCCAATGTTCGCAAGTTTTATGAAATGGGTTTGCTGAAAGACATTCCCGGGATCTATACATTATCTTTTGAGCGGATAGGCGAATTAGAAGGTTTTGTTAAAAAAAGACTCGACAACCTGAAAGCAGCTATTGAAGCATCCAAACAACAACCGCTTAACCGTTTGATCTATGGCTTGGGGATCCGTTTTGTTGGCGAGACCACTGCCAAAACATTAGCCAATTCAGTAGAAAATATTTTAGATTTCACCCAAAAGACAGAAGAAGAATTGTTGCTGCTGGAAGATGTGGGTGTAAAAGTTGCCAAGAGCATCCACCAGTTCTTTCAGAATGAGCAGAACATCCATATGCTGGAGGAATTGGGTAAACATGGACTGCAATTGCGGAATGAGAAAAAAGATGCCGTGGCAGCAGGCGCTTTAACAGGACAAACCTTTCTCTTCACCGGCACCCTCGCTAAATTAAAACGCAGTGAAGCAGAAGCCATGGCAGAAGCACAGGGTGGCGTGATCGTTAGCGGCGTAAGTGCGAAGCTGAACTATCTGGTAGTAGGAGAAGACGCAGGCAGTAAACTTGAAAAAGCAAAAAAGATCAATACGGTAAAGATCATTTCTGAAGACGAGTTCTTACAATTGATTACCGAATAAAACCGTGCCTTTGTGTGCAAATAGATCCCACACAAAGGCACAAAGGCACGGTAAAACCCCAATAAATATTTAAAATGTTACAATCCTCCACACTCAAATTCTTAAAAGA
>CBHRAM010000173.1:0-7321 GCA_966076165.1 uncultured Chitinophagaceae bacterium | reverse complement strand
GGATGATCGGAATATGTAAACCGGTTTCCCTGATCTTTCCTTCCAGTAAAAGCGTAGCTGCAATCCCCAGAGGCAACCCCACCGTTTTCGCCATGGCAGTGCGCAGATTATCTTCTCCTTTTACCACTAAATGGCTATGCACCATCGACCATTGACCATCAACTTCATACCCGATCTCATGCATCATCACGATCATATCCTTATCCTGCGGATGCAACACCCATTTTTTCTCTATGATCATCTGCAGCACATCGGCAGTACTGCAAATACCTTTATTGATCAATGACTGATCTTCCAGTCCAAGAAAAAGGAATTGTCTTTGTAACAGTTCATCTCCGGCTTCAATAAAAAGATTCTTTGAAATAAAATGCTGCTTTAAAAATGATGAGATGGACAAGCCATCAGTATCAATCATTATCGTTTCATCAGTCAGCCCAAGTTCAATAATCCTGTTCCAGCCCTTACAAAAATCCGGATGCCGTAAAGTGGTCCTTACAAAGGTTTCCGTTTCTTCCAATCCATACACCGGAATATAACCCAACGAATCGCGGTTAGGATAATACGCCAGTTGTCCAAGCCCATCTACAGCCACCTCCTTACATGCAACAAACAATTCTTCGTACTTCACACTTCGTACTTCTAGCTTATCCCTGTACACAGCTCCCGCTTTTCCCGCCAATACCACATTTTTTGGGTTCCAGCTGATCTTATAATGCCAGGGGTTATCATCATTCTCCGGTGCCACCAAACCGCCGCAATGCGAAAGAAAAGAGCCAATACGGCCACCTTCCTGTTGAATCCGGTGGATCAGTTGCATGGCGCTCATATGATCAATACCGGGATCCAATCCCATCTCACACAAAAACAGAATTCCTTTGCTCTTAATCTCATCCGCCAATGCCTTGATCTTTTCATCCACATAAGAAGCGGTAAGCAGGTGTTTACCCGCGGCCAGACAATCTATCGCCACAAAATAATGAAGGGAAGGGGGCAGGAGAGAGATCACTACATCTGCTTCTCTGATCAAAGCCATTCTTCTGGTTTCATCCTCAATCGGAACTTCTGCCGCTTTCACCCATGCATCTTCACCTATTTTGGATTGAACAGCCGCCAGGTTCATATCGGCAACCGTAACCTGCCATTGTTTTTCATTCGCGGTCCTTTTGAGGTAATCGATCAATACGGTAGCAGATTTTCCGGCACCAAAGAGTAGGATCTGTTTCATTGCGGGGATGGGGTCGTTAAAATGGGTTAAAAGCGTTAAAGTAGTTAGAGAGGGGTATAAGGAAATGGAACCCCTCTTTAGCTATTGAACAGGGCCTAAAGTTAATCAGGTTATGCTTAGCATTTTGCAGATAGAAGATATGGGTGGTTAAAAAGGGGTAAAGTGGTTAAATTAGTTAAAAAGGGATGGAAGTTTAACTCTTTTAACCCTTTTAACTGCTTTAACAATTTTAACGCAGTTTCCTCCCAAAGTCAGCCCTTTTTCCCCATTAACAACTGTGGATAAAACACCCTAAAAAACAGCCATTTTTAACGTCCTTTCCCCCTCAAAAAAGCTATCTTCGCCAGCGCTGAAAACAGGTGGTTTTTTACCCCTGTTCATGAACCTTAAACATAGCACGAGGATACACACATGGAAGAGAATCAATTACCTGAACAGACAAGCGATAACGACCGTATCATACAGGTAAATATCGAAGAACAAATGAAGACCGCTTACATCGATTATTCGATGTCGGTTATTGTGGGCCGCGCCCTGCCCGATGTAAGGGATGGCTTTAAACCCGTTCACCGCCGCGTTTTATATGCGATGAACGAACTGGGCAACAACAGCAACAAACCCTATAAAAAATCAGCCCGTATCGTGGGTGAGGTAATGGGTAAGTATCACCCGCATGGTGACTCATCCATTTACGATACATTGGTACGTATGGCGCAGGACTGGACCATGCGTTACACTTTGGTAGACGGCCAGGGTAACTTTGGTAACCAGGATGGTGACCCACCGGCTGCTATGCGTTATACGGAAGCCCGTTTGCAGAAAGTGGCAGAAGCCATGCTGGATGATATCGAAAAAGAAACGGTTGATTTTCAACTGAACTTTGATGATTCCTTACAGGAGCCCTCTGTTCTTCCCACCCGGATCCCGCAATTGCTGGTAAACGGTTCATCAGGTATTGCCGTAGGTATGGCCACCAATATGATGCCGCATAACCTGGGTGAAGTGGTGGATGGCTGTATCGCCTACATTGAAAACCGCGATATTACGGTTGAAGAACTGATCAATTATGTAAAAGCCCCCGATTTCCCAACGGGTGGTGTGATATACGGCATGGAAGGCGTGAAGCAGGGCCTGCTCACCGGCCGCGGAAGAGTAGTGGTGCGTGGTAAATGCCATGTAGATACCAAGGCCAGCGGGCGTGAACAGATCGTGATCACTGAAACACCTTATCAGGTGAACAGGGATCAGCTGACCGACCGTATTGGCCAGTTGGTGAATGATAAGACCATCGAAGGCATTGCCCACGTGAACAACGAGAGCAATATGCGCGAAGGCACCCGAATTGTGCTCGACCTGAAAAGGGATGTAGTGGCACAGGTGATCATCAACCAGCTCTACAAATTCACAGAATTACAAACCAGTTATGGTATCAATAACGTAGCCATCAGCAAAGGAAGGCCGCGTATCATGAACCTGAAAGACCTGATCTCTGAATTCATTGAATTCAGGATGGAAGTGGTGATCAGGCGTGCTAAGTTCGATCTGCGCAAAGCAGAAGAACGTGCCCATATCCTGGAAGGTTACCTGAAAGCATTGGATCATCTGGATGAAGTGATCCGCCTGATCCGCGCCAGCCGCACACCGGATGAAGCCAAGGAAAGCCTGATCGCAAAAAGTAAGGAAGAGAAATGGAGCCTTAACCAGCAACTGTTCTCCGACCTTACCAACGAACTCTACCATCAGGCCGACGGTTTATCCGAAGCACAGGCCAAAGCCATACTGGAACTGCGTTTGCAGCGTTTAACAGGGATGGAGCGTGATAAGATCGTGGAAGAATTTACCGGTCTTGTTAACCTCATCAAACACCTCAAAGAATTACTGGCAAGTGAGCCATTGCGTTTTGAACTGATCAAAACAGAACTGCTGGAAGTAAAAGAGAAATTCGGCGATGCACGTAAGTCTGAGATCCAATACCTCGCAGATGAAATGCGTATCGAAGACCTGATCGAAGATGAAGATGTGGTGATCACCATTTCACATCTGGGTTATATCAAAAGAACATCCGCCACCGAATACCGCCAGCAACGCAGGGGTGGAAGAGGGGCCGTAGGCAGCAAAACACGTGAAGAAGATTTTGTGGAACATCTTTTCGTGGCTTCTACTCACGGTACGATCATGTTCTTTACTGAAAAAGGCCGTTGTTTCTGGATGCGTGTATACGAGATCCCTGAAGGCGAAAAACAAAGCAAGGGAAGGGCTATCCAGAACCTTATCCAATTGCCGGGCGATGATAAGGTAAAAGCCATTATCGACGTAGATAAATTAGATGATAAGGAATACGTACAAAGCCATTATATCGTACTTTGTACCAAGAAAGGGATCATTAAAAAGACCCCGCTGGAAGACTTCAGCAGGCCAAGAGCAAACGGTATCATCGCCATCACCGTTAACGAAGGAGATGAATTATTATCAGCCCGTTTAACCGATGGTATGCAGGAGATCATGATGGCTGTAAAAAGCGGCCGCGCGATCCGTTTCCCTGAAGAAAAAGTTCGTCCTACAGGCCGTGGCGCCATCGGGGTAGCCGGTATTGAAGTGGATGATGAGAAGGATGAAGTGGTAGGCATGATCTGCATCAACAAGGAAGACGCAACCAGAACCATATTGGTGGTAAGTGAAAAAGGGTTTGGTAAGCGTACAGCGGTGGATGAATACCGTATCACCAACCGTGGTGGTAAAGGTGTTAAAACCATCAATGTTACCGACAAAACCGGAAGCCTGGTAGGCATTTTGTATGTAACAGAGAAGGAAGATCTGATCATCACCTGTAAATCGGGCATCACCATCCGTACGGGTATCCAGGATATCAGGGAAGCCGGAAGGGCCACGCAGGGAGTAACTTTGATCAGGTTGGATGATGGGGACGAGATCGCCGCCATTTCGCAGATCGAAGAAGAGGATGAACCTGTGGCAGCCTCGGAAGAAGGCCAGCCTGCAACGGAAGGAGAAACAACCGAAGGCACGATCGCACCGGATGAAAACACAACAGAAAACACGAACGATACAACCACAGATAATCAATAATCAACCTCCCATTATGAAGAAATTATTATTGCTTGCCATGTTTACGGTTACCGCTCACATGGTATTTGCGCAGGACCTGAAAAAGGTACAGACGAGTTACCTGATCAACCGTTTTGAAGATGCCAAAACAGAAGTAGACAAAGTGATGGCAGACTCAAAACAAAACGGCAAACCGGAAGCCATTTACTGGAAATCCAAAGTATATGCAGCTCTTTTCAAAGATGATAAGCTCCGCGAAAAATATCCTAATGCCTTGAAAGATGCAGACGATGCTTTTCAGAAATACCTGGCGGCAGACCCTACCATGGTAGAAGTAAAAGGTAAAGGTGCCGAAGCATTTTTTGATATGTATTCCACCGCTTTCAAACAGGGTGTAAACAATTTCAACACCAAGAAATGGGATGAAGCGGCTTCTTTCTTTAAAGTATCTGTACAATACAGCGATATCATTTTCAAGAATAAGTTCAGCAATGCCAATATCGCATTCGATACCACTTCTTTATTGTATCTCGCCTATGCTTACCAGAATGCAGCCAAGCCTGCCGAAGCTGCTAAATACTACAGCCGTCTGGCCGATAGTAAAGTAAGCGGAGAGAACTACCTGGACATTTATAAATTCCTGGCCAACCATTACACCATCACAAAAGATGAAGCCAATTTCAAAAAATACATTACAACCGGCAGGGAATTATATCCAACCTATGCATGGGATGAATATGAAATTGATTTCATGGACCAGAACATGACCCTTGATCAGAAGACAGCACTTTATGATAAGGATGATGCCGCCGGTACTTTATCTGAGGTAAAATACCTGCAGTTCGGGGATATTTTTGTGAACGCACACCACAAAGACAAAAACCTCGACAGCACCAAAGAAAAATTCTATAACATAAAAGCGGTAGATGCTTATAAAAAAGCTTTTGCCAAGAACAGCCAGAACGGAATTGCTGCCTATAACGTTGGCGTTATCTATTACAATTTCTATGGAGAATACGACGATCAGTATGCATCCAATATCCGCCTGATGCAGGGTATCAATGCAGAAAGGGCTGAAAAACCTGCAGAAAAAGACCCTAAGAAAAAAGCTGCGGCTGATGCTTTGTACAAACAAAAAACAGATCCTATCAAGAAAGCGAATGCCGATATTGAAAAGCCTTTGATGGATAATCTCGACCAGTCGATCGAATGGCTCGAAAAATCATATAATATCCTGAAAACAAAAGCAACACGTACGGCTACCGAGAAGAATGTGATCAATAAATCGGTTGACTTCCTGGCTAATTTATACGCTTACAAACGCGACAGAAACCGTGGTAAAGACACCAAAGCCTATGATGCTTTTGATGCCAAGTATAAAGAGTTTGATGCGTTGCATGCAAAATTCTAAATCGTATTTTAACTGTAAAAAAAAACGTTGGCCCTCAGCCAACGTTTTTTTTTGCAACCGTATCTCATAAAAAAAAGACAATAGATTGGTAAACCTTTACATCTTCAGATAGTCTGTATAAATGGTTACTATAGTAAAACATTTGTTAAACGGGGTTTTCCCCGTATAGAATGATTTTGCCTTTTTTAAGATTTGCACCAGCCCCCGGTCAAATTGAACCGTAACAGGTTCTTGATAGTAAAATGCTAATCCATGAATACCAAGCTCCTGTGGGCATGCCTTGTAATGCTCTCTATTTACTCATGTACCAAAAAAGACCTCATCATCAATCAGCAGCCTGTACAGAATACTGTGCCACAGATTGATTCTGTTTTGTTTGCTGATTTTCCCGGAATTGCCTGGCAGATCAGAACAGACACAATACCCAACGTGATCACCAATACCGTAAACCTCCCTTACGGAACCTTGCTCAGCAAGCTCAAAATGAATATTTATACCAGCAACACCAATTTCATTGAGATCGATGAAGATGCCAACCAGTTGCTTAAGCCCGATGCTACATCCAACCTCGTGGTTACCAGGGTAAACGGCAGCGACAACTTTATGATCCGGCTGGTTAACCACAATTCAGAAATGGTGTATGTTGTAAAGATCAATGCAAATCAATTTCCCGATCCTGATTTTGGTAACCTGAGTTTTACATTGAACCCCAATGGGCTTGCCCCATTGGCAGGAACCCTGTCTGTGTCTGCTTCCGAATCCGTATCTGTAAAGTATATAGTAAAAGGCCAGGACGGAGATGATTATACCTGTCAGAATAAAACTTTAAGTAAAAACAATCAACTGAAACTCTTCGGTTTGTATCCCAATACCAATAACAGTGTGAAAGTGATCATCACCAATGCAGAAGGCAGTATGGCATCGAAAGATCTTTCTATTCAGACAGATCCTTTACCACAGACATTTCCTGCAGGTTCTGATATTACAGTAAATAAACTGGATTCGGCCAATTCCAAAACACGCTTCGTTCTGTTTTATCCGTATAAAACAGTAGGAGGGCAGCCTTTTAATAGTCCGGGCAATATGTCTTACCCCATTGTACTGGACCGGCATGGGAAAGTGCGCTGGTACCTGAATACACCTTTTGTATTAGACATGAAACCTATGCCTAATGGACATTTTCTTATGTACTATTATAATTACATATTCAGAGAGGTGGATCTGTTAGGTAATATTTATAAGGAGATCCTTCCACCCATACCTTGTCATCACGATTTTCAGTTATTACCCAATGGTAATATCCTGTATACAGGGGCGGATGCTTCTATCAATGGTACAGATGAAGACAAGATCTATGAGATCAACTACAATACCGGAGCCATCGTAAAAATGATCAACCTATATGAGATCCTGGATCCCACGAGGCAACAGCAACCTTTTATAGCTGGCGCATCTAATGATTGGATCCATAATAACAGCCTTGCGTATGATGCAACGGATAATTCCGTCATTATCACCGGAAGACACCAGAGTAATATCTGCAAAATAGATTATGCCACTAACCAGATTAAATGGATGATCTCCAGTCCCGACAACTGGAAAGCCCCCTGGAGCAATTATTT
>CBHRAM010000172.1:0-7340 GCA_966076165.1 uncultured Chitinophagaceae bacterium | reverse complement strand
ACGTTTGTCAATACTCCAGTCAAAATCATCATGTGCTGTTTCAACTACCACCGGGGCAGCTTCAGCTACAGGTGCATTTGTTGTCGCAGTAGTAACTTCCGGTGCTGTTTCAGCCGCGGCGTTCTCCTGTGCATCTGCGTTTAGTTGTTTGTTAATAAGATTCATAAAATACCCGATGGTTTTATTTCGGGGGAGCAAAGGTAGGATTTAGAGGGGATATAGGGAAGGAATTTGGGTGGTTTTTGGGGTGAAAATGCCGGTTTTGGGGCAGTTTTGGAGAAGATATGAGAGAAATATTGAATATCGAATCCCGCCCAGGCGGGAAATTTTGAATGTTGAGAGGGGGGATTTGGATCAGGTTGAAGTCTTTGGGGAACTACGGGTATTGTGCTTCAAAAAATATAGGAAGCTTGATGTTGTTACTTGATACTTTCCACCTTCACATATTTTTCAATCGTTCCATCAGCAGCTACGAGCCCTCTGTACATTACAAGTGTATCATTGGAAAACGCAAAGAAACGTTTCTGAGTTGAATTTTTATCAAGTATCAATGCATCCATCAATTGTCCGGTGGCAGGTGATGTATCTTTTGTTACAGTATATTTTCCGGATACATATAAGACACCGTTTGCATACTGCTGATAAGTAGTATCTGAGAATTTCCAGATATTCTTATTTCCCGGACTTGTGCTTGGACTTGTGCCCGGTACGCTATATCCTCCATAAATGCTTCTTAACTCCCAGGTATTTTGCAAGGCAACTGGACCTTGATTACTATTGGATGAGGTATCATTATCTTTCGAACAGGCGGATAGAAAATTGAGTAAGAAGCACAGCATGAACAGCGGTAAAATGGTTTCTGGGCACAATAGTGCGTGCTGGGAGTCCTTCTTTGTTTTGATACGTTTGGGTGTCATAGATAAATGTTTACGGTGTCTATTTTTTGATATGTTCAAAATCTTCTGCCCTGGCAGTATAGTTCAAAGCTACTATCCAGATCATACCAATACCCAGACTGGTTTTCTGCATAACAGCAAGGATCTCCAGAAAGTTACCGCTGTAGTAAATATAAACACATATGTACAATGCCAGTAAAGAAAGTACCGAAAGTATTTTCAGCAATTGCAGTTTTGATTTGAACACAAAAACGGTGATATAAAACATACTTACCAATGCCATGGTACTTGTAATGGTGATCATTATATCATGCCAGGGCGTTACGGTCAGGAAGGCAAAGAGCATAGCACCGGCACCAAAATACCTGATAATTCCGGCCGGCGTTTTTAAAGGGATCTTCTTTGAAAATTCAACAAAGAATAAGGCAAAACCGATAGTGAGAAAGAACATCCCACAAACAGCCCATGGCCTCGACGCGTTGTTGGCCCCGTTCACTGCCAGCGGACTAAACAGGTTACTGAGGTAATTTCTTTTCCAGTTGTATCCAACAGCATGCGGGTCATACTGTGAGCCGCCCGGATAAAAGCGAGCAGCCGTAAATAGCAGCAGCATCGCAACCAGCAGGCTGAGAACAATCGAATGTTTTTTAAGCATAAGAAATCAGTTTATCATGTTGTGATATAACAATTCATGAGTATGATTAAAGTGATGTTCAGTGAATACTTTGCGTTCTTTGAGGTTCACTGCGTTCTTCGTGTTACAGCTTTTCTCAAACATCCTCCATTGAAAAGATTCACCGTAATAGCCAGACTAAGATTGTTCATAGTTTACAGCAGTATCGCAAAGAACGCGAAGGGACGCAATGACCGCAAGGGAACCACGAACGGTATCAAGTAAAAAGAGACATCACACTATTTCTAAAAAAAAAAGAGCTTCCCTTTACTCTACAAATTCCAGAATATCTCCCGGCTGGCAGTCAAGGGCTTTGCAGATCGCTTCCAATGTACTGAAGCGCACGGCTTTTGCTTTACCGGTTTTCAGGATGGATAGATTGGCCATGGTGATATCCACTTTTTCGGCAAGTTCCTGCAGCTGCATTTTTCTGCGGGCGAGCATTACATCCAGATTGACAATGATGGGCATGATCAGATAGTTTGTTGGTTCTCTTCCTGCAATTCAACACCGTGCCTGAAGATCTGAGAAATGATATAAATGATTCCGGCGGTAAACAGGTATTCATTTACTGCATGTACAATATTTAATTCCTGTCCCATTCTTTTGGAGATCCAGTGAACATAGTTCTCACCCAGCACCCCTGCTACCCAAATAGCGAATAACCAATAGGCGATCCTTTCCAGCTTCTCAGCCACTTCAAAAGTGAAAGGTGTTTCCAGATTCAGTTTCGTTAATAATTTAATGACCACCAACCAGAGGTATACCAGCATGGCGGAAATGATCATCACAAACGACATGGCATATACATACCAACCAAAATCATAGTACATAAGGTTTTCCAGATTGGGCCCTGTTCCGGGAATCTGTTTGGCGGCTACGGGATTAAAGAAACTGACGATAAAGGAAAAAAGCTGGCTACCCAGGTTAATGGCATAGCCGATCATGGCCATCCAGGCCAATACGCGTAAGACCGATAATATTTTTTCTGTTCTTGATTTCATGTTTGTTGTATTTAGGTTGATAGGGCAAATATCAATAAATAATTATTGATAAACAATAAATAATTATCATTATTTAGTAAATATTTTTAGAATTACTGACTAATAAATTCGCATAGAAACACATACATGTTAGCCAGATCGCTAATATGTTATTTGCCAATAAAACTTGCAGAAGTATACTGATTATGGCGATGCATACTGTTAATGAGTGGGCTGCCTATTGCTGAACATCTTCTCTTGTCTTTGCTTTTCCATAAATAAAATAGATAACAACATATATCACCCAGACAATGGAGTACAGCACCAGCCCTTTTAGATTCGATTGGATATCTTCCGGATCAAAACGTCCGTGGATTTTTACGTGCAACAATTTATTGGAATACTCCTGTGCATATTCAATGGATACGCCGAATAAGAACAGCACGATAAAGATCAACAGGTGTATGCCGATCTTTCTTTTTGCGAACAATAGATTTAAGAATGCCGCTGCTAAAAAATAAAAAGCGGAATGCAGTTCCTTGTCAACATGCCGGAAGGCTGATGGCAGTTTTATCATAAACCCAATGATGGAAAAGATAATACAGGCGATCACCAATCCTATTTTAGTTCCCGTGTTGAATGATAATTTCATGTGGTTTATGTATAGGTGCTAAAAATAAGATTTACGGGGATCAAAGCAGAACCGTTCAACAAGAAGATGGAAATGGATGAGGCAATGATTCCTGAATGGGGCCGTGTTGGTGAATCTGTTTCGAATAATGAACAGTCAATTACCACCCCGCTCCTCGCTAAGCCGCTCGAGCACCCCTCCTGGCAAAGCCAGGAGGGGAAACTTCTTTACTATTCTTATCCTGTAAATAAGAATGACGAAGTAATCCACTTCGTCATTCAAAATTCCTTGTTCAATATTCAATATTCTAAAGGGCCCGTTCGATGCCTAATTCAAGTCCTCTTAATTCTGCCAATCCTCTAAGGCGGCCGATGGCTGTGTAGCCCGGGTAAGCGCCTGATTTCTTAAGATCGTCGAGCATCTGGTGGCCATGGTCGGGGCGCATGGGGATGGAAATGTTGCGGCGTTTTTGTACCTGCACAATTTCTTTTACCACAGCATACATATCTACATCACCATCCAGGTGATCGGCTTCAAAGAAGTTGCCTTCGCTATCGCGTTTGGTGCTTCTTAAATGGAGGAAGTGGATATAATCACCCAGACGTTTTACCATACCGGGCAGATCGTTATCCGGACGTACACCAAAGGATCCGGTACAAAAACAGAAACCATTGGCAGGAGATGCCACAGCTGCACGCAGATCGTTGGCATCTTCTTCTGTACTCATGATACGTGGCAAACCAAGAACAGAATATGGAGGATCATCCGGATGGATGGCCATCACTAATCCTAAGGATTCTGCAACAGGCACTACTTCTTTCAGGAAATAGAACAAATGTTGTTTCAGTTTTGCGCGGTCAATGCCTTCGTATTTTTTCAAGGCATCAAAGATCTGTTCGGGTGTGAATTGTTCGCGGCTTCCGGGCAAGCCCAATAAAGTGTTCTTGCACAAAAGGTCTTTTTCTTCCTGCGACATGGAAGCAAATTTCTTTTTGCCCCTTTCAATTTCTTCGGCGGTATAATCTTTTTCTGCACCCGGGCGCTTTAATAAGAAAAGATCAAACGCGATAAATGCCGCTTTCTCAAAATACAAAGCGCGGCTGCGATCGGGCATTTCATAGGAAACATCGGTACGTACCCAATCGAGTATGGGCATGAAATTGTAGGTGACTACTTTCAATCCGCAGGCAGCCACATTTTTCAAACTCACTTTATATTTCTCGATCCATTCCTGAAAATTACCATACTGTCGCTTGATGTCTTCATGAACGGGTAAACTTTCGATCACGGTCCAGGTCATACCTGCTGCTTCGATCAGTGCTTTTCGTTCGTTGATCGCTTCTACCGTCCAGATCTCTCCTACCGGAATCTGGTGTAAAGCAGATACTACGCCCGTACATCCAGACTGGCGGATATCCCAGAGATCAACCGGATCATCGGGACCGTACCAGCGCATTGTGTGTTGCATTGCCATATAGCTTGATTTATCATTTTATAAAATTTCTGCGGTTATCTCCGCATCTCCCTTTCTCTGCGGTTGAATAGAACTGTCATTATCGATCAGCTTACTATCCTGAATTCTTCCAACCGCGGAGATGCAGAGGGGCAAACCTAAAAAGATCGCCACAGATTTCGCAGATCAGGGTTAACTAAATCTGCGAAATCGATGGCGAAGAAATTATATTACCAGAAGAATGTGTAGAGGGCGGTAAGAATACCCAATACAAGCAATACACCTACGGTAAATGCAGGACTGAGCTTGAACATACTTCTATCTACTTCCAGTCCATTGGATTTTACACCGCGTTTTTGATCAATTAAGCTGATGATGACCATACCTACGATACAAAGCACGAATACAAAACCCATCCTGTCGAGGAAAGGGATCTCATACACATCGCCTGATTTCGCGGCAAACCCAAAAGGTTCTAAGAAAGTCAGGTCTGCAAACTTTGGCAGGAATTTGAAAAAGATAGAGAATAAGAATCCGCCCACTGTAGCAAACAAGGCTGCATTGGAAGAGGCTTTTTTCCAGAAGAAACCGAGAATGAACATAGCAAAGATACCGGGTGATACAAAGCCCGTGTACTCCTGAATAAATTCAAAACCCCCTTTTTTATCAATCCCCATAAACGGCGCTATCACAACCCCAATGATCAATGCCATTACTACCGTAACTTTTCCGATCCAGACCATTTTCTTTTCACTGGCTTCGGGGTCAATTTTTTTCTTGTAGATATCTAAAGTAAAGATGGTTGCAATACTATTGGCCTTACCTGCCAGGGAAGCCACTACGGCAGCAGTTAATGCAGCAAAAGCCAATCCTTTTAAACCGGGTCCAAGCAGATTCAGCATGGTTGGATAAGCATTATCCTGAACGATCTCTCCATTCAACATCATCTCTTCATGGAATCCCCCATTCTGATATAATACATACGCTGCAATACCCGGCAATACAACGATCACAGGCATTAACAGTTTTAAGAATGCTGCAAACAGAATACCACTACGGGCCGTTTTCAGATCAGCACCCAATGCACGTTGTGTGATGTATTGGTTACAACCCCAATAGTTAAGGTTCACGATCCACATACCACCGATCAGTACCGTTAAACCGGGAAGACTGATAAAATTCGGATTGTCTTTTTTGAGGATCATGTGGAAGTGATCATTGGCTTTATCGGTAAGCATTCTTAAACCATCAAATACACCGTTACCACCGAACTTATCCGATACCAGACTTAATGCAAGATAGGTTGTGGCCAAACCACCCACGATCAAAAAGAATACCTGGATCACGTCCGTGTATCCAATTACTTTCATACCACCCAATGTGATGATGATCGCGAAACCAGCGAGGAAGATCATACACAGGTACAAAGGCAGTCCGGAGATCGCATGAATAGCCAATGCCCCCAGGTAAAGAATAGAAGTCAGATTTACCACTACATATAATAATAACCAGAACACAGCCATGATCATCGCCACCGTACTGTTGTAACGCTGGTTCAGGAACTGGGGCATGGTGTAGATCTTGTTCTTAAGATATACGGGGATGAAAAAGATCGCCACGATCATTAAGGTTGCTGCCGCCATCCACTCGTAGGTAGAAATGGCAAGTCCCATTTTAAAACCGTTACCACTCATACCGATCATCTGCTCCGCAGAAATATTGGATGCGATCAATGAGGCACCGATGGCCCACCAGGTAAGGGAACCTTCGGCAAGAAAATAATCATGGGAAGCGGTGGTGCTTGCCTTTTTCTTGCGGCGGTATACCCAGTAACCGTAACTGGCTACGATGACAAAATAAACCAGAAAGACGATGTAATCTGCGGTTTGCAATGATTTCATAATGGCAATTGTTTAGGAAGGTTTGGGGTTTTAGGTTAGGGGTTTGTTTAAGTCAGTAGTGAGTTGTGAGTGGTCAGTAGAACAAACTCTCTACTGACTACTTCCAACTCACTTATAAAACATCTCGTTCCAGCGTAATTCGTTTTTAAATTGATGGATCTTGGTTTCTTTATCAATGAGTACCAGTTCAATATTAGCCATTTCTGCAAAATCGATGAGGTGCTCACTGGTCAAATTCTGGCTATAACAGGTATGGTGGGCCCCTCCGGCCAGGATCCAGGCCGCACAGCCCGTATGCATGTTAGGGTAAGGCTTCCACAAAACCCTTGCAACCGGCAGTTTTGGCATACTCTGCATGGCCGCCACAGCGATCACCTCATTTACCAGTAAACGGAAACGGTTACCCATGTCTACTACCGATGCATTGATAGCCGTACCCGGTGCCGAATTAAATACCAACCGCACAGGATCGGCTTTGCCGCCTATGCCCAATGGATGAATTTCACAACTAGGTTTACCTTCTGCGATACTTTCACAGATCTCAAGCATATGGCTTCCCAGTACCAGACGGTTATCGGGATTAAAATGATAGGTATAATCTTCCATAAAGCTGTTACCGCCTTTCATACCGCTGCCCATTACTTTCATGGCACGCACAAGAGCCGCCGTTTTCCAATCGCCTTCTCCTGCAAAACCGTAGCCCTTGGCCATTAAACGTTGCGCAGCGATACCGGGTAATTGTACCATGCCATGGAGGTCCTCAAAGGTATCTGTGAACCCTTTGAAATTGCCGGCTTCCAGAA